>JAEXTE010000363.1 GCA_023453655.1 Pseudomonadota bacterium | reverse complement strand
GCGAGGACGTGGGCAGCGACAACAACACCTACTTCTGCAGCGACTATTCGCTGGCGCACGAGCTCGGGCATGTGATGGGCCAGGCGCACAACCGCGAGAATGCGACGACCGCCGGCGTCCACAGCTACGCCTACGGTTACCGTGAAGCGGCGCCGACGGGCTTCTTCACGATCATGGCGTACCCGGCCGGCAACAGCCAGGTCGAAGCCCCGGTGTTCGCCAGCCCCACCATCCAGTACGCCGGGCGTCCAGCCGGGACCGCCACCGAAGACAATGTTCGCAGCATGAACATCACCATGCCGATCGTCGCTGGATTCAGAGCGACGGCGGTTCCGATTGTGGGCGTGCAGCCGCGGAATTTTTATAGCGGGGATTTCAACGGGGATGGAGCGTCCGACATTCTCTGGCGCCACGGGTGGAATGGGCAGAACGGGCTGTGGTACTCAGGCCTTGGGGCGTACACCTCTTTGAGCACGATTCCCGACCAGAGCTGGAAAGTGGTCGCGGTAGGCGACTTCAATGCCGACGGCAGGTCGGACATCTTCTGGCGACATTCGGCCACAGGCGAGAATGGGATCTGGTACTCGGGCAATTCTGCTTTTGTGGGGCTGGACACGATTCCCGACTTGAATTGGCAAGTCGTTGGCGTTGGCGATTTCAATCGCGACGGCAGGTCTGACATCCTCTGGCGTCACGCCAGGAATGGTCAGAACGGAATCTGGTACTCGGCCAGGGCACCGTTCATAGGTTTGACCACGGTTGCCGATGTGAACTGGCAGGTGGTCGGCGTGGGTGATTTCAATCGTGATGGCGTGTCAGACGTTCTTTGGCGTCATATCGGGAGTGGTCAAAACGGGATATGGCACTCCGGTACTGGCCCGTTCGTGGGCCTGACTACGGTCGCTGATGTCGGCTGGCAGGTTGTGGCGGTCGGCGACTTCAATCGAGACGGTGCCTCGGACATCTTCTGGCGGCACGCTGCGAATGGTCAGAACGGGATTTGGTACTCGGGTGCCGCGCCCTTCGTCGCCCTGAGTCCGGTCTTTGACACGAACTGGCAAGTAGTGGGAGTAGGCGACTTCAACCGTGACGGGGCGTCAGACGTCTTCTGGCGCCACGCTGGGAACGGTGACAATGGCATGTGGTATTCGGGAACCGGCGCATTCGTGGCGCTGCCGCCGACCCGTGACCTCAGCTGGCAGGTCATGCCGGCCCACTAGCCGTCTGCAGCATCATCGGGCGCCACGCGTGGTAGCGAGTGGCGCTCGCTTCTAGGCCGGGATGTCGAAATGAAGGCCGCACTCCCGCTTCAATCCAAAGAAGCGGGTTTCTTCTTCGCTGATGCCTGCCGACAGCGGGCGCGTCGTATGCACGTCCCCGATCGAGACATAGCCCTGGTCCCATAGCGGGTGGTAGGGCAGGCCGTGGCGCGACAGGTACTGGCCGACGTCGCGGTCGTTCCAGTCGGCGATGGGGTGCAGCTTCCAGCGGCCGTCCTTGCGCTCCAGGAAGTCGATGCCGGCGCGGCTGCGGCTCTGGCTGCGGCGCAGGCCGGCGATCCAGGTGCCGACCTGCAGTTCGCGCAGGGCGCGCTGCATGGGTTCGACCTTGCGCAGGCGGTTGTAGCGGGTGATGCCGTCCACGCCTTCTTCCCAGATGCGGCCCATGCGCGCTTCCATCCAGGCGATGCCGATCTGCGGGCGGTAGACCTTGAGGTTGAGCGCCAGGCGTTCGGTCAGTTGGTCGATGAAGCGGTAGGTCTCCGGGAACAGGTAGCCGGTGTCGATCACGATCACCGGCAGGTCGGCGCGCTGGCTGGTGGCCATGTGCAGCGAGACCGCCGCCTGCGCGCCGAAGCTCGAGGACAGGGCGTGCTCGCCGGGCAGGGTGTGCAGCGCCCATTCCAGGCGTTCCTCGGCGCGGCGTGCGCCGAGCCAGCGGTTGAGTTCGGCCAGGGCGTCGGGGGATTCGGCCGCGTGGGCCGGCGTGGGCAGGTTCATGCGGGTTCTTCCATGAGCAGGCTGTCGATCGGCGCGTGCCGCCGATCCTTCTCGGGAATGTCGACCACGCCCGTGCGCAGCAGAAAATCGCCGAAACCCTCGCCCTCGCGGCGCGAGGCGGCGTAGGCGCCCAGCAGCGGATCGAGCGCGGCGAGGATCTCGGGCTCGGTGATGTTCTCGCGGTAGAGCGTGTTCAGGCGCTGGCCGCGATGGTCGGCGCCGAGCATCAGGTTGTAGCGGCCTGGCGCCTTGCCCACGAGCGCGATTTCGCCCAGGTAAGGACGCGAGCAGCCGTTGGGGCAGCCGGAAATGCGCAGCAGGATCGGCGCTTCCGCCAGGCCATGGGTTTCGAGCAGCGGCTGCAGCTTCGCGGTGAAGTCGGGAAGGTAGCGTTCGGCCTCGGCCATCGCCAGCGCGCAGGTGGGCAGGGCCACGCAGGCCACCGCCGTGCGGGCCAGCGCGGTCGGCGCGCGGTTGACCGCATCGAGCGCGTACTCCGCCACCAGCGCGTCGATGCGGGGCCGCTCGGCCGCCGGCACGCCGGCGATGACCAGGTTCTGGGTGGCGGTCAGCCGGAACTCGCCCTGGTGGATGCGCGCGATCTCGCGCAGCCCGGTGAGCAACGGCTGGCCGGGCAGGTCGGCGATGCGTCCGGCCGGCAGGGACAGGGTGAGGTGCCAGCGCCCGTCCTCGCCGGCGGCCCAGCCGAAGCGGTCGCCATTGTGGTCGAAGCGGAACGGCCGCGCCGGCGCGAGCCGGAATCCCGCGCGCTGCTCCATCTGCGCGACGATGGCCTCGAGCCCGTGGTCGTCGATGGTGTACTTGAAGCGCGCGTGCTTGCGCTCGACGCGGTCGCCGAGGTCGCGCTGCACGGTGATGGCGGCCCGCGCGATGTCGATCGCCTGGTCGGGCGTCACGAAGCCGATCACGTCGGCCAGGCGCGGATACGTTTTCGGATCCCCGTGGCTGGCGCCCATGCCGCCGCCGATGGCGACGTTGAAGCCGGCCAGGTCGCCGGCCTCGTCGACGATCGCGATCAGTCCGAAATCGTTGGCGAACACGTCCACGTCGTTGAGCGGCGGCACCGCGACGGCCATCTTGAACTTGCGCGGCAGGTAGGCCGTTCCGTACAGCGGATCCTCTTCCCGGCCGCTGTCGGCCAGCTTCTCCTGGTCGAGCCAGATCTCGTAGTAGGCGCGGGTGCGCGGCAGGAACGCCTCGGACAGCTGCTGCGCCCATTCGTGCACCTGCGCGTGCAGGCGCGAGAGCAGCGGATTGGCGGCGGCCAGCACGTTGCGGTTGACGTCGCCGCAGGCCGAGATCGTGTCGAGCGCCGCGCCATGGATCGCCTGCATCGTGGCCTTG
>JAEXTE010000358.1 GCA_023453655.1 Pseudomonadota bacterium | reverse complement strand
GTCCGCGCGCGCGCGGCGGCGCGGCGGCGGGCGCGGGCGACACGCGCGCCCGCGTGGCCGTGTCGCTGGAGACCGTCTACCGCGGCGACAGCGTGCGCATCTCCGTCGATGGCCGATCCTTCGACGTGCGCGTACCGCCGGGCGTGCGTCCGGGGCAGGTGATCCGGCTGGCGCGGCAGGGCAGCCGCGGCGGCGACCTGCTTCTGGAGATCGAGTACGCAGCCCACCCGGACTTCGAGGTGGACGGCCGCAACATCATCCACGTCCTGCAGCTCGCGCCCTGGGAAGCGGCGCTGGGCGCGAGCGTCAGCGTGCCGACCCTGGGCGGGCGCGTCGAACTGAAGATTCCGCAGGGCTCGGAAGCCGGGCGCAAGCTGCGCCTGCGCGGTCGGGGGCTGCCGGGCGCCGCTGGCGCGCCCGCGGGCGACCAGCTGGTGGAACTCGAAATCCAGGCGCCGGCGCCCGGAAAGAAGGCCCAGCGCGAAGCCTACGAGCGCCTGCGCGACGCCTTCGCGGACGAGTGGCGGCGCTGACTCAGGCCGCGTCGCCGGACGGCGGCGTCTCGCTGCCGTGGCCGATGGTGGAGACGATCGCCTCGGTCAGCTCGGCTTCGCTGAAGGGTTTGGTGAGATAGCCCTGCGCGCCCTGGCGGATGCCCCAGATGCGGTCGGTTTCCTGGTCCTTGGTGGTCACCAGGATCACCGGGATGTGGCTGGTGGCGGGGTCGCGCTTGATCGTGCGCGTGGCCTGGAAGCCGTTGAGGTTGGGCATGACCACGTCCATCAGGACCAGGTCGGGCAGGTATTCCTTCGCCGCGCCCACGCCGGCCGCGCCGTCCTCGGCGGTGACCGCCTCGTGCCCCAGCTTCTCGACGATGCGGCGGATACCCATCAGCTGGGAGGGCGAGTCGTCGACGATGAGGATGCGGGCCATTCGTTTTCCCCTTTTGGACGGCCGATTGTAGCGGCGGGACGGGCCCGCCAACGCTCCGGGCTAAGGGAGTGTGACCAGGGTCCTGCCCACCGACCCGCCCGCCAGCATGTCCGAAAACACCTGGGGCAGGCCTTCGAGCGTGGTTTCGCGCGTGCAGATGCGGTCGAGGTAACGCGGTTTCCAGTCGCTGGCCAGCAGCTGCCAGATCTCGTCGCGGATGTCGCGCGCGGTGCCCGCGGAGGCCACGCCCAGCAGCGAGACCCCGCGGATGATGAAGGGCATGACCGAGGCCGGCAGGTCGGCGCTGGCGGCCAGCCCGGCGCTGGCGACGTTGCCGTAGGGACGCGTCTGCGCCAGCAGGCTGGTCAGCATCGGCCCGCCGACGTTGTCGAGGCCGCCGCCGAAACGCACCGATTCCATCGGCCGCGTGGTGGACAGCGCGTCGCGGCCCAGCACCTCGCTGGCGCCGATGGCACGCAGGTAGCCGGCCTGCTCGGGCTTGCCGCTGACCGCATGCACGGTGTAGCCGGCGCGGCTGAAGATGTCGACGGCCAGCGAGCCGACGCCGCCGGTGGCGCCGGTCACCGCGAGCGGGCCGAGGTCGGGCGACTGGCGGTTGTCGCGCATGCGCAGCAGGGCGAGCGCGGCGGTGAAGCCTGCGGTGCCCAGCACCATGCTTTCGCGCATCGACAGGCCCAGCGGCAGCGGCACCGCCCACTTCGCCTCGATGCGCGCGTACTGCGAATAGCCGCCGTCGCGGGTCTCGCTCAGGCCCGAACCGGTGACCAGGACCTGGTCGCCCTCGCGGAATTTCGGATCGGTGGAAGCGACCACGTGCCCGGCCAGGTCGATGCCGCCCACCAGCGGGAAGCGGCGGAGGATCTTGCCCTTGCCGGTGCCCGCCAGTGCATCCTTGTAGTTGACCGAGGAGAACGCGACCTTGACCACGATCTCGCCGGGGGACAGATCGTCCAGCGACACCGCTTCGACGCCGCTGCGATAGCCGTTGTCGTCGCTGTGGATACGGTAGGCGTTGAAGCCGTCGGGTAGGGTCATGCTGCGTCCTGTCGTGCCGGTTGGCGCCGGGCGGGATCACCGGCGGCGCGACGCGGCCGGTCCATCCAACCGCCGCATTGTCACAGGATATCCGTCCGTGGGCCATGCCCATCGGGCACTGGCGCCCGCGCGCAGCCGTGGCAGGAGGGTGGGGCCGGGAGATTGCGCAAGGACGGGAGCCGCGCAGTGCCCTCGCGCTCCGCGCAGGGTTGTGCGCTGCTCCTCGTCCGCGCCCGGATGGAAGACGGGCGCCCGATGACGAACACCTCGCCATGCGCCGGAACCTTACGCAGTGACTTGCGGTGTTTCGCGTCGAGCCGCGCCCCGTTGCCACAGGTGCGCCGCGGATCACGAACGCGTCGCTGCGCGCCGCGAAGCCACCGCAGGGGCTTGCGGATTTCCCGTTCGCGCCCGATGAGCGCGCGTGCGCCCCAATGGCAAGCGCGTCGCTACGCACCATGGCTCATCGCAGGGACTTGCGGATTTCCCGTCCGCGCCCGATCAGCGCGCGGGCGCCCCGATGACGAACGCGCCGCCACGCGCCGGACTTACCGCAGGGACTTGCGGTGCTTCTCGTCCGCGCCCGATCAGCGCGCGGGCGCCCCGATGACAAACGCGCCGCCACGCGCCGCCAACTTACCGCAGGGACTTGCGGTGCTTCTCGTCCAGCCACTTCGACGCGCTCGCCGGCGCGTAATTCCGCATCCACGCGAACATCGCGTCGATGTCCTCGCCATGCCACAGGTCGGCGCGCTGCGCGGCGTGCAGGAAGCGCTCCTGCACCATGTGGTCGATCATCGCGACCAGCGGCTGGTAGAAACCGTCGACGTCGAGGAACGCGCAGGGCTTGTCGCCGATGCCGAGCTGGCGCCAGGTCAGCATCTCGAACATCTCGTCGAGCGTGCCGAAGCCGCCGGGCAGGGCGACGAAAGCATCGGCCAGGTCGAACATGCGCATCTTGCGCTCATGCATCGAGCCGACCACCTCGAGCCGGGTCAGGCCCTTGTGCGCGACCTCCCAGTTGACCAGCTGCTCGGGGATCACGCCGACCACCTCGCCGCCGGCCTGCAGCACCGCATCAGCGACGACGCCCATCAGGCCGACATTGCCGCCGCCGTACACCAGCTGCAGGCCTTCGCGGGCGATGCGCTCGCCCAGGCGCATGGCGCGCTCGCTGTAGACGGGCTTGCTGCCGCTGTTGGAACCGCAGTAGACGCAGATCGAACGCATGTTCGGATATCCGGAAAGTTGGGGAGCCCTGGCCTCTGGAACGACGAAGGCCCGGGCGTGCCCGGGCCTTCGGCCGACGCGGTCCGGGCTCAGTTGGCCTTGTGGATCGCGCGCTTGTCGACCGCCATCGCCGCGTCGTGCACCGCTTCCGACAGGGTGGGGTGGGGGTGGCAGATGCGGGCGAGGTCGTCGGCGGAGCCCTTGAACTCCATGGTCAGCACGCCCTCGTGGACCAGCTCGGAGGCATTGGCGCCGATGATGTGCAGGCCCAGCACGCGGTCGGTCTCGGCATGCGCGATCACCTTGACGAAGCCGGTGGGCTCGGCCATGGCGACGGCGCGGCCGACGGCGGCGAACGGGAAGCTGCCGGCCTTGTAGGGCACGCCCTCGGCCTTGAGCTGCTGCTCGGTCTTGCCGACCCAGGCGATCTCCGGGCCGGTGTAGATGACCCAGGGGATGGTGTCGAAGTTGACGTGGCCCGGCAGGCCCGCGATCAGCTCGGCCACGGCGATGCCTTCCTCGAAGCCCTTGTGCGCCAGCATCGGGCCGCGCACGCAGTCGCCGATCGCCCAGACGCCGTCGACGCCGGTGTGGCAGTGCTCGTCGACCACGATCTGGCCGCGCTCGTTGACCTGCACGCCGGTGCCCTCGGCCAGCAGGCCCTTGGTCGCGGCGCGGCGGCCGACGGCCACCAGCAGCCTGTCGACGGCGATGGTCTGCTCGCCCTTGCCGTCGGCGAAGGTGACCTGCACTTCCTTCTTCTTGCCCTTGCCGGTGACCTCGGCCTTGGAGACCTTGGCGCCCAGCCGGATGTCCAGGCCCTGCTTCCTGAACTCGCGCGCGGCCAGCTTGGAAACCTCGGCATCGGCGGCGGCCAGGAACTCCGGCATCGCCTCAAGGATGGTGACCTCGGCGCCCAGGCGCTTCCACACGCTGCCGAGCTCGAGGCCGATCACGCCGGCGCCGATCACGGCCAGGCGCTTGGGAACGTCGGTGAAATCGAGCGCGCCGACGTTGTCGACGATGGTCTCGCCGTCGAACTTGGCGAACGGCAGTTCGATCGAATCCGAGCCGGCGGCGATGATGACGTTGGTGCCCTTGAGCTCGACCTCGGAACCGTCGTGCTGCTTCACCTTGACCACGTTGCCCGGCTGCAGCTGGCCGAAACCGTAGTACGGCGTGACCTTGTTGGCCTTGAACAGCATGGCGATGCCGCCGGTGAACTGCTTCACGATGCCGTCCTTGCGGGCGATCATCTTCGGCACGTCCATCGCCGCATCCTTGAAGCTGATGCCGTGCTGGTCGAACTTGTGCAGCATGTTCTCGTACTGGTGCGTCGAGTCCAGCAGCGCCTTGGACGGGACGCAGCCCACGCGCAGGCAGGTGCCGCCCAGCGCCGGCTTGCCGTCCTTGCCCAGCGCGGCGTCGATGCAGGCGGTCTTCATGCCCAGCTGCGCGGCGCGGATCGCGGCGTGGTAGCCGGCGGGGCCGGCACCGATGACGACGACGTCGAATTGTTCAGCCATGTCGGTTCCTTGCTGTTTCCCATCCCCGTGCGCGGGGATGTCGGACGGGGGCCAGGCGTCGGCGCGGCCCCCATCACGAGCCTCCCCCGCAAGCGGGGGAGGGAGGTTGGTTACAGGCCCAGCAGCATCCGGTGCGGGTTCTCGAGCTGGTTCTTGATGTCGACCAGGAACAGCACCGCGTCCTTGCCGTCGATGATGCGGTGGTCGTAGGACAGCGCGATGTACATCATCGGCGCGGCGACGACCTGGCCGTTCTCGACCACGGCGCGATCCTTGATGGCGTGCATGCCCAGGATCGCCGACTGCGGCGGGTTGACGATCGGCGTCGACATCAGCGAGCCGAAGGTGCCGCCGTTGGTGATGGTGAAGGTGCCGCCCTGCAGGTCGTCCAGGCCGAGCTTGCCGTCGCGCGCCTTCTTGGCGTACTCGGCGATGCCCAGTTCGATGTCGGCGAAGGACATGCGCTCGACGTTGCGCAGCACCGGGGTCACCAGGCCCTTGTCGGTCGACACCGCGATCGAGATGTCGGCGTAGCCGTGGTAGATGATGTCGTCGCCGTCGACCGAGGCATTGACCACCGGGTGCTTCTGCAGCGCGTTCGCCGCGGCCTTGGCGAAGAAGCTCATGAAGCCGAGCTTGATGCCGTGGTCCTTCTGGAACTGCTCGCCAAGCTCCTTGCGCAGCGCCATCACCTTGCCCAGGTTGACCTCGTTGAACGAGGTCAGCATGGCGATCGATTCCTTCGACTGCATCAGGCGCTCGGCGATGCGCTTGCGGATGCGGGTCATCGGCACGCGCTCTTCCGGCCGGGCGCCGCCGGAGACGCCGCCGGTCCTGCCGGCCGCGTAGTTGACCAGGTCCTCCTTGGTCACCGCGCCGCGGCGGCCGGTGCCCTGCACCTGCGAGGGATCGATGCCTTCCTTCTCGGCGGTGAAGCGCGCGCCTGGCGGCAGCTCACCGGTATTGCCGGCCGGGGCCGGCCTGGTCGAGGCGGGGGCCTTGGCTTCGGCCTTGGCGGCGTCGGCCTTGGGCTGCACTTCCTCCGCGCCCGCGGCGGGGGCCGGGGCGGCTTCGGCGACGGCGCCTTCCTCGATGATCGCCAGCACCTGCTGGCTGGTCACCGTGTCGCCCTCGGAGAACTTGATCTCCTTGAGCACGCCGTCGACCGGCGAGGGCACCTCGAGCACGACCTTGTCGGTCTCCAGGTCGACCAGGTTCTCGTCGCGGCGGACGGCGTCGCCGGCCTTCTTGTGCCAGCCCGCGATGGTGGCGTCGGACACGGATTCGGGAAGGACCGGAACTTTGACTTCGGTGGCCATGGGCTGGCGTCCTTGATGCGTTGGATTCGGGCGGTGTTATTCGGCGACGATCTGGTTGCCGGGCGGATTGACCAGGGCATCGGCGACCAGGCGCTGCTGTTCCTCGACGTGGTCGGCGAAATGGCCGACGGCGGGCGAGGGCGAGCGGCTGCGGCCGGCGTAGCTCAGCGCCTGGCCCTTGGCCAGGCAGGCCTGCAGGTGGTGCTTGATCTGGTACCACGCGCCCTGGTTCTGCGGCTCTTCCTGGCACCAGATCACGTCGCTGGCCTTGCCGTACTTCTTCAGTTCGGCGGCCAGCAGTTCGCGCGGGAACGGATACAGCTGCTCGATGCGGACCAGGGCGACATCGTCCTGGCCGCGCTTCTGCGCGTCCTCGAGCAGGTCGTAGTAGACCTTGCCCGAGCACAGCACCACGCGCTTGACCTTCCTGGCCTCGGCCGAGGCATCCGGGATCAGGTGCTGGAAGCCGCCGTTGGCCAGTTCGTCCAGCGTGGACACGGCGAGCTTGTGGCGCAGCAGCGACTTCGGGCTCATCACCACCAGCGGCTTGCGCGTGGCCATCTTCAACTGCCGGCGCAGCATGTGGAAGCACTGCGCGGGCGTGGTCGGCACGCAGACCAGCATGTTGTCCAGCGCGCACAGCTGCAGGAAGCGCTCCAGGCGCGCCGAGCTGTGTTCGGGGCCCTGGCCTTCGTAGCCGTGCGGCAGCAGCAGGGTCAGGCCGGAGATGCGGCCCCACTTGGCTTCGCCCGAGGCGATGAACTGGTCGATCACCACCTGCGCGCCGTTGGCGAAGTCGCCGAACTGGCCTTCCCAGATGTCGAGCGTGTTCGGGTCGGTGGTGGAGAAGCCGTACTCGAACGCCATCACCGCTTCCTCGCTCAGCAGCGAGTCGATGACCGTCGCCTGCTCCGGCCGCTCGACCAGCTGGCGCAGCGGCATGAAGTAGTTGTCGGTCTTCTGGTCGTGCAGGATCGCGTGGCGGTGGAAGAAGGTGCCGCGGCCGGCGTCCTGGCCGACCAGGCGCAGCCCGTGGCCCTCGGCCAGCAGGGTGGCGTAGGCCAGGTTCTCGGCGAAACCCCAGTCGCCCGGCAGCTCGCCCGCGCTCATCTTGCGGCGGTCCTCGTAGATCTTGGCCACGCGCGGATGCAGGGTGACGTCGGCCGGGATCTCGTTGATGGTCCTGGCCAGCTCGCCCAGGCGCTCGGCCGGCACGCGCGTGTCGACGCTGTCGGCCAGCGTGCCCGACAGGTACTGCGACCAGTCGATGGTCAGCTCGTAGTCCTCGGGCTTGGAACCGGCCAGCTCGGTGGTCACCTCGCCGGCGTCGAGCTTGTTGCGGAAACCGTCGACCAGGGCCTTGGCCTCGTCTGCCGCGATCACGCCGCTCTTCTCCAGCTGCGCGGCATAGAGCTCGCGCGTGGTCGGGTGCTTGCGGATGGTCTGGTACATCACCGGCTGGGTCGCCGCCGGCTCGTCGGCCTCGTTGTGCCCGTGGCGGCGGTAGCACACCAGGTCGATGACCACGTCCTTCTTGAACTGCTGGCGGAACTCGTAGGCCAGCTTGGCCACGAACACCACCGCTTCGGGATTGTCGCCGTTCACGTGGAACACCGGCGCCCCGACCATCTTGGCCACGTCGGTGCAGTACAGCGTGGACCGGGCGTCTTCCTTGTTGCTGGTGGGGAAGCCGACCTGGTTGTTGACCACCACGTGCAGGGTGCCGCCGACGGCGAAGCCGCGCGCCTGCGACATCTGGAACAGCTCCATCACCACGCCCTGGCCGGCGAATGCGGCGTCGCCGTGGATCAGGATCGGCAGCACCTGGCGCCGCTCCTCGTCCTGGCGGCGCTCCTGGCGCGAACGCACCGAGCCGGCGACCACGGGGTCGACGATTTCCAGGTGCGAGGGGTTGAAGGCCAGCGCCAGGTGCACCGGCGCGCCGGGGGTGGCGATGTCGGCCGAGAAGCCCATGTGGTACTTCACGTCGCCGGCATGGGCCAGTTCGTTGTGCTCGAACTTGCCCTCGAACTCGTCGAACAGCGCGCGCGGATTCTTGCCCAGGGTGTTGACCAGGACGTTGAGGCGGCCGCGGTGGGCCATGCCGATCACGATGTCCTTGACCTTTTCCATGCCCGCCTGGCGGACCACGCTGTCGAGCAGCGGGATCAGCGAGTCGCCGCCCTCGAGCGAGAAGCGCTTCTGGCCGACGTACTTGGTGTGCAGGTAGCGCTCCAGCCCCTCGGCGGCGGTCAGGCGCTCGAGCACGCGCTTGCGGGTCTCGGCGCTGAGGTTGTAGTCGCCGCCGGCGGCCTCCAGGCGCTGGTAGAGCCACTGGCGCTGCTCGACCTCCGGGATGTGCATGAACTCGGCGCCGATCGGGCCGGTGTAGGTGGCCTTGAGCCGGGCCAGCAGGTCGCGCAGCTTCATGCGCGGCTGGCCGGCGACGCCACCGGTGCTGAATTCGCCGTCGAGGTCGCGTTCGGACAGGCTGTGGAAATCCAGGCCCAGGTCCGGCGGGTTCATCGGCGGCGACAGCGACAGCGGATCGAGCCTGGCGCCCAGGTGGCCGCGCGAACGGTATGCGGTGATCAGGCGCCCGACGTTGCGCTCGCGCTCGTCGCTGGTGCCGCCGGCGACCACGCCCCGCGCGGCCTGGCGGCCGGCTTCGGCCACGGCGGCGACGACCGGGGAATGGGGGATATCACCGGCCTCCCGCCCCTGGAAGCCGTCGAACCAGGCCTTCCACTTCGGCCCGACGCTGTCGGGAGACACGAGGTACTGCTCGTAGAGGTCCTCGATGTAGGCGGCATTGGCGCCAAGCTGGGAGGACTGCGCAAACTGCTTGAGAAGACTGTCCACGTCGGGCGTCTGGGACTCGGTTGGGTAGGCAAATGGCTGATCCGGAAAGATTTTTGGCTTCCGGAATCGGCGGCATATGGAGCACGCCATTATAGCCACTGGCGTTGCGGCGTTGCATCATGCTTTGGACTGATGGACACGCGCGTTCGGGTCGCGGACAGGCCTTTGCGACGCAGTTCGCCTATTCGCGCCGGCTCAGAGGCCGAGCGCGCGCAGCTCGGTGCAGGGGCGGGCGCGCTCCCAGGCCTCGTCGAAGGCCCGCAGCAGCTGGCGGGTGCGTGCACGGGCGCCATGCTCCGTTTCGCCCTCGAAACGATGGCCGAGCGGGCGCAGGTAGTAGCTGCCGGTATCGCTGGCGACCAGGGCCACCGGGTTCTCGCGGTCCACCGGATCCCCGGCTTCGCGCAGGGCGAACACGCTGGGCAGGCGCTGGCACAGGGCGATCAGCGGCGCCTGCGCGCGCTGCACCGCCATTGCATCCTGCAGCAGGATGCGGACCTGCGGCCCGCCGCCGGCCACGGCGAAGCGCCGCAGGGCCTCGAGCACGCGCGGATGGTCGTACAGGCCCGGGTCGAGGGCGCGGCTGTGAATGGCCAGCTGCCTGCGGGCAGCCGCGACCACCGCGACGGTGGCGACGACGGCCGCCGGGCGGTCCTCCACCGCGACCGGCCGGTCGATCCGGCACTGCATGGCCAGATGGACGATGCCGGCCTCCTCGAAGCGCTCGCCGACCGGGCTGAAGCCGTGCCGGCGGTAGAAATCGATGGCCGTCTCCTGGGCGTGCAGGCCGACCCGCGGCAGCCCGTCCTGGCGGGCGATGCGCAGCAGTGCCTGCAGCAGCGCGCTTCCGACGCCATGGGCGCGCCAGCCGTCCAGCACGGCCATGCGTCCGATCCGGCCGTCCGGCGCCAGTCGCGCGGTGCCGATCGCCGTGCCGGCCGCATCGCGGGCCAGCACGTGGCGGCAGCGCGGGTCGAGCGCGTCGAGCTCCAGCTCGGCGGGCACGCCCTGTTCGCGGATGAAGACGGCCTCGCGCACCGCGCGCAGCGCCGCCTGGTCCGAACCGTAGTCGGCCTCGACGATCTGGAACGGACCGGGCGCGCTCACCCCGCGTCCTGGTCCAGCCACTGGAAGTGGCCCGACTGCAGCAGGGCCTGGACCGCGTCCCGGCCCGCGTCCGACAGTGACGCGTACAGCGCGCCGTCGATGCGCTCGCTGGCGGCGATGCGCGACGCGTCGGCGGCCGGCATCGACAGGTCCTGGCCCGAGACGTACAGGCGCGCGCCGTCGGCGGCGCGGCGCCAGGCCATGCGTGCATAGGGATGGCGCTGCAGCACGCCGCCGGCGTGCTCGAGCGACCATTCGACCTCGATGCGCGACTGCGCCTGGCCGTCGCCCGCGGCCACGTCGACGTTGCGGTACTGGGTGATGAACCGCCCGAACCAGTCGCCGAGCCGGTCGGGATCGCGGAAGCGCAGCGCGTTCAGCGCCTCGACCACGCGCCGCATCGCCTCCGCGTCGATCTCGTTGGGATCCTCCGCCGGCGCCAGGTCCGGGTCGCCATAGCGCAGGCCCTCGTCCGCAGCCGCGGCGAGGGTGTCGATGTAGTCGCCCATCAGCTCGGCGGCCGAGGGAGCGCGCATGCCCACCGAGAACGTCAGGCAGGGATCCTCGGCCACGCCGTGGTGCGGCACGCCCGGCGGCAGGTAAAGCATGTCGCCCGGCGCCAGCACCCAGTCGTGGCTGGCGTCGAACTGCCGCAGCAGCTTGAGCTCGACGTCGTCGCGGAAATCCAGCGGCGGATCCTCGCCGGCGTCGATCAGCCAGCGGCGGTGGCCCTTGGCCTGCAGCAGGAACACGTCGTACTGGTCGACGTGGGCGCCGACCGAGCCGCCGGTCGCGGCGAAGCTGACCATGATGTCGTCGATGCGCCAGCGCGGGATGAAATCGAAATGGCCGAGCAGGGCGGCGACATCGGCGTCCCACTTGTCCACGTCCTGCACCAGCAGGGTCCAGTCGCGCTCGCCCAGGGTGGGAAACAGTTCCTCCGCGAACGGTCCCGAGCGCACCTGCCAGGCGTCGCCTGCGCGGTCGTGCTGGATCAGGCGCGAGAGCGCGAGTTCCTCGCAGGCCAGGCCGGCCAGGTCTTCAGGCTCGATCGGCGAGACGTAGCCCGGGATCGCGCCGCGTACCAGCAGCGGCCGCTTCTGCCAGTAGTCGCGCAGGAAACGCGCCGGCGGCATGCCGAGCAACTGGCCGGGTCGGCCCTGTACTTCGATGGGCAGCGGGCGGCTCATGGCGCGGTGCCTTCGCCGGCTTGCCGCGCGAGCCGCTGCTCCAGGCGCGCGGCCCCGGCGTCGGCGTAGGCGCGGCAGGCCTGGGCATCGACCAGCGGCCGCGTCGCGTCCGGCCCCAGCCGCGCCCACAGCCCGCTGGCGGACGGGTGCGGCGTCACCAGGATCCCGCACTCCAGCGAGGCCACGCGCGCGAAGCTCTCGTGCAGGCGCGCGAGCGCGTCGGGATGGTCGCTGAAGCGGTAGCCATCGGCGGAGACCGCGGTCAGGCTGTCGCCGTAGACCATCTGCTGGCAGTCCTCGCCATCGCAGGACCGCCAGGTCCAGCTGGTGCCGCCGACCGCGTGGCCGGGCGTGGCGACCGCCCGCAGGCGCAGCGGTCCGACCTCCAGTACGCCGCTTTCGGGCACGGGCTGCGGCGCAGCGACCGGCGCGAAGGGTTCGAGTTCGCCGAACTGCGGATCGCTCTCGTCGCTGGCGCCGCGCCGCAGCGTGGCCATCGCCTCGGGACGCGCGTACACCGGCGCGCCGGTGGCGGCCTGCAGGGCGGCCAGGCTGCCGACATGGTCGAAATGCTCGTGCGAGAACACGATCGCGCGCACGTCCTGCGGCGCGAAGCCGAGGCTGCGGATGTTGGCGAGGATCTGCGGGCCGGCGGCCGGCGTGGCCGCGTCGACCAGCACGTGGCCTTCCGGCGAGGTCACCAGCAGGGCGGCAATGCCGCAGGTGCCCACGTACCAGGTGTTGCCGTGGATCCTGAACGGCGTGGCCGGATCGTCCCAGCCCGAGTCGTCGCGACAGGCCGCCGGCGCCGCGGGTGCGGCCGCGGAGGCGGTCGTGGTGTCCGGCGTCGCGGCCTTGCCGTGGGTGCAGGCGGCCAGAAGGAGCGCGGCGGCGTGGAGCGGGGTGATGCGCGGGGTCATGTGGCGATCTCGTCGTAGCCGTTGCCGAGGAACTGCAGCAGGCACCAGCCGTGGCCGAAGGGGTCGGCGATCCGCACGATGCGGCCCCAGGCCGCTTCGCGCACGTCGCCGTCGGTTTTTGCGCCGGCGGCCAGCGCGGCCGCGAGCGAGGCGTCGAGGTCCTCGACCACCACGTCCAGGTGCAGCGGCGTCCAGTGGCGCGCGTAGTCGCGCGGCTGCGCGGCCGCGCCGGTGCTGCCGGCCGGCTGCTGCAGCAGGTAGACGGGCACCTCGGCCCCCAGCAGTTCGAGCACCGTGTCGCCGAGGCGGCGGCCGCGCCGCAGGCCGAAGGCATCGACGTAGAACCGTTCAGCCGCAGCCAGGTCGGGGACGTCGATGTTCAGCAGCAGGCGCATGCTCAGATGCCCGACGCCAGCTCCGCGGCCAGGCCGGTGTAGCTGGCCGGGGTCATGTCCAGCAGGCGCCGGCGGTCGGCCTCGGGCAGGTCCAGCGACTGGATGAACTGGCGCATCGAGTCGGCGGTGATGCCCTGGCCGCGGGTCAGCGCCTTGAGCTGCTCGTAGGGATTGGGCAGGCCGTGGCGACGCATCACCGTCTGCACGGCTTCGGCCAGCACTTCCCATGCCGCGTCGAGGTCGGCGGCCAGCCGGTCAGGGTTGGCGCCGAGCTTGCCCAGGCCGCGCAGCAGCGCGTCGAAGCCGATCAGGGCGTGGCCGAAGGCGGTGCCGAGCGCGCGCAGCACGGTGGAATCGGTGAGGTCGCGCTGCCAGCGGCTGACCGGCAGCTTGGCGGCGAAATGCTCGAGCAGCGCGTTGGCGATGCCGAAGTTGCCTTCGGCGTTCTCGAAGTCGATCGGGTTGACCTTGTGCGGCATGGTCGAACTGCCGACTTCGCCCGCCACCACCGCCTGCTTGAAGTAGCCCAGCGAGATGTAGCCCCAGATGTCGCGGCACAGGTCGATGGCGATGGTGCCGATGCGCTTGTGCGCGTCGCACAGCTCGGCGATGTAGTCGTGCGGTTCGATCTGGGTGGTGTAGGCGTTGAATTCCAGGCCCAGCGATTCGACGAAGCGCCGGGCGAACGCCGGCCAGTCGACCTCGGGATAGCTGGCCAGGTGGGCGTTGTAGTTGCCCACCGCGCCGTTGATCTTGCCGCAGATCGCGACCGCGGCCAGCTGCTCGCCCTGGCGCTGCAGGCGCGCCACCACGTTGGCGAGCTCCTTGCCGACCGTGCTCGGCGAGGCGCTCTGGCCATGGGTGCGCGAAAGCATCGGCAGCGCGGCGTGCGCGTGGGCGAGTTCGCGCAGCTTCGCGATCACCTCGTCCAGGCGCGGCAGCAGCACTTCCTGGCGCGCCTGCCCGAGCATCAGCGCGTAGGACAGGTTGTTGATGTCCTCGCTGGTGCAGGCGAAGTGCACGAACTCCAGCGCCTGCGCCAGCGCCGGCTCGGACTGCAGCCGCTCCTTGATGAAGTACTCCACCGCCTTGACGTCGTGGTTGGTGGTGCGCTCGATCTCCTTGACCCGCGCCGCATCGGCGGTCGAGAACGCCTGCCACAGCCCGCGCAGCGTCGCGACCTGCGCGTCGTCGAAGCCGGGCAGCTCGGCGATGCCGGGTTCGGCCGCCAGCGCGATCAGCCATTCGATCTCGACCCGGACGCGGGCGTGGATCAGTCCGAACTCGGAGAAGATCGGTCGCAGCGCGCCGACTTTGGCGGCATAGCGGCCGTCGAGCGGCGACAGGGCGAGCAGGGCGGCGTCTTGCGGGGAAGTGGCGGACATGTGGGACGGGCGCGCGAACGGGATGCATATTCTAGAGGCCTTCGCCCGGCGGGGTGCGGGGCCGGTGCCCGTGGCGGGCCGCGACGCGATGCCGGGGCCCCGACCGCCGCTGGCGTATGCTCGGCCGCGCCGGCGGCTTCGCGCGCCGGCCCGTCTTTCGAAGGAGGCAGCACCATGGCCAGGCGCAGGACCAATACGACCGCGGACACCGCGGGCGCGCGCATCGAACACGACAGCATGGGCGAACTGCAGGTGCCTGCCGATGCGCTGTGGGGCGCGCAGACGCAGCGTGCGGTACTCAACTTCCCGGTCTCGGGCCGGCCGATGCCGCGCGGGTTCATCCGCGCCCTGGGCCTGGTCAAGGCCGCCGCGGCCACCGTGAACGGCGCCTTGGGCCTGTTGCCGGAGGCCTCGGCAACGGCGATCCGGCGCGCTGCGCTGGAGGTGGCGCAGGGGCGCCACGACGCGCATTTCCCGGTCGACATCTATCAGACCGGGTCCGGCACCTCGTCGAACATGAACGCGAACGAGGTCATCGCGCGCCTGGCTTCGACCGCGCGTCGTCGCGTCCATCCCAACGACCACGTCACCCTCGGCCAGAGCTCGAACGACGTGGTGCCCACCGCGATCCGCGTCTCGGCGCAGCTGGCGGTGGTCGAGCACCTGCTGCCGGCGCTGCGCCACTTGCGCAAGACCATCGACGGCCGCGCGCGCGCCTTCGGCAAGGTGGTCAAGACCGGCCGCACCCACCTGATGGACGCGATGCCGCTCACCTTCGCCCAGGAGTTCGGTGCCTGGTCCTCGCAGCTGGCCTCGGCCGAAGGACGGCTCGTCGATGCGCTGGTACGGCTGCGGCGGCTGCCGATCGGTGGCACCGCCATCGGCACCGGCATCAACGCGCACCCGAAGTTCGGCGAGCGGGTGTCGCGCGAGCTGTCGCGGCTGTCGGGCAGCCGTTTCGAGCCGGCGCGCGACCGCTTCGAGGGCATCGCGGCGCAGGACGACGCGGTGGAGCTGTCGGGCCAGCTCAACGCGCTGGCGGTGGCCCTGATCAAGATCGCCAACGACCTGCGCTGGATGAACTCCGGGCCGCTGGCGGGGCTGGGCGAGGTGGAGCTGCCGGCGCTGCAGCCGGGCAGCTCGATCATGCCCGGCAAGGTCAATCCGGTGATCCCCGAGGCCACGGTGATGGCCTGCGCACAGGTGATCGGCCACCACACGGCGATCACCGTGGCCGGGCAGACCGGCAACTTCCAGTTGAACGTGGCGCTGCCGCTGATTGC
>JAEXTE010000320.1 GCA_023453655.1 Pseudomonadota bacterium | reverse complement strand
GTCGGGCATCACGCCCTTGCCCTGGGTGGCGCGAACGGCCACGCACAGGTTGGTCTTGCCGCTCTTGCAGAACAGGCACTCGCCGCACTCGGCGGTGTAGAGCGGGATCACGTGGTCTCCCGGCTTCACGGACCTCACGCCCTCGCCCACTTCCACCACCACGCCCGCGCCCTCGTGACCCAGCACCGCCGGGAACCCGCCTTCGGGATCCTCGCCCGACAGGGTGAAGGCGTCGGTGTGGCACAGCGCGGTGTGGGTGATCTTGACCAGCACCTCGCCCTTCCTCGGGCCTTCCAGGTCGAGCTCGACGATCTGCAGCGGCTTGCCCGGTTCGAAGGCGACGGCGGCACGGGTTTTCATGGGTACGGCTCCTGCGATGCGTGGTGGGGTGGCGGCCGTGGCCGCCGGATGCCTATTTCAGGTACGAACGGATCAGCCCGGTCATCTCGGCGACGCGCGCGGCGCGCTCGGCGTCGTCGTGCGCGGCTTGGCCGAACTGTTCGCGCAGGTGCGATTCCAGCACCTCGCTCATCAGGCCGTTGACCGCGCCGCGGATCGCGGCGATCTGCTGCAGCACCGGACCGCAGTCCGCGCCGCCTTCCAGCGCGCGCTCCAGGCCCTCGCACTGGCCGCGGATGCGGCGGATGCGGGCCAGGACCTTCCTCTTTTCCTCGGGCGAATGCGGCATGGGGCGGACGGACAGATAGTGGGGGGCAGTATACAGCAGCCGTGCCCGGGTCCCGGCCCCCTGCCGCACGGCAGGGCCACTCCGGACGGCACCCCACTAGACTCGCGCCATGTTCCTGTCCGCCCGACTGCTTGCGCTGGTCCTGTTGTCCTGGCTGCCGTTCGCCCAGGCGCAGGACGCGCCCGGCCGCACGCCGCCGGGCGACCGCGCGATGACGCCGCTCGACCATCTCGCCGCGCTGCGCGGGGGCTACTTCCCCCTCGTGGACGCGGACAGCGGCCGCACCCACCACGTCTACGTGCGCCTGCCCGAGGGCTACGAGGCCGAGCCCGGGCGCCGCTGGCCGGTGGTGTACCTGCTCGATGGCGACAGCCTGTTTCCGCTGCTCGCGTCCACCCACCTGTTCCTGACCTACGACGAAGCCCTGCCCGAGGCGATCGTGGTCGGCATCGCCTACGGCGGCTTCGATCCGGCCATCAACCGGCGCAACCTCGATTTCACCGCCGCCGGCGCCGACACCGCACCGGACCAGGGCGGGGCCGAGGCGTTCCACGGTTTCCTCCGCGGGCAGCTGCTGCCGGAGGTCGAAGGCCGCTACCGGGCCGATCCCTCGCGGCGGGTGCTGGTCGGGCAATCGCGCGGCGGCTATTTCGTGCTGTGGTCGGCGCTGCACGATCCCGACCTGTTCTGGGGCCGCATCGCCAGCAACCCGGCCGCGGCGCCGGCGCGCGAGCAGCTGTACCGCAGCCCGGCGCCGCATCGTCGCGGCGACCTGGGCGTGGTCGTGGCCCGCGGCGCGCGCGACACCGCCGGGCGCGTGGCGCAGGCGAAGGAGTGGGCCGCGACCTGGTCCGCGCGCCCGGACGCGCCCTGGCAGGTGCAGCTGAACGTGCTGCCCGACGGCACCCACGCCGCCAGCATCGGCGAGGCGTACCGGCGCGCGATGCTGTGGCTGTTCGACGAGGGCCGCGACGGCGCCGCGCCACGACCGGCTCGCTGATGGCACGCGGCCGCGCGGCGCGAGGCGGCCGGCTGCGGATCAGGGGTTGGCCAGCTCCAGCAGGACGTCGGCGTGGCAGGGGGCGTGCGGTGCGCACCAGCAGGCCAGGTCGCGGCCGCGCAGTGCCGCACGGGCCGCGGCCACGCGCGCCGGGTCCGCCTGCATCCAGGCACGGAAGCGCGCCACGCAGGCGGCGGCGTCGCCGTCGATGCCGATCCGGAAGGGGTTGCCCCAGCGGGTCGGGCGCGCGACGCTCACCGCATTGTCCGGCAGGCGCCAGCCGCGCCGGCGGCTGAGCTGGATGCGCGAGGGCATCGCCCTCAGCCCGGCGGCGGCATCAGTGCATCGTCGGCGGCCTTGGCGCGGCGATAGCCTTCCCGCTCGCGCAGGCGCGCGGCCCAGGCGGCGAACGCGGGGCGATCGGGGATCGACTTGAACGCCAGGCCGAAGTCGACCTGGCTGCCGACGTAGACGTCGGCCGCGCTGAAGCGCTCGCCCAGCAGCCAGGGCGAGGCCGAGGCGGCCGCCTGTTCCAGCACGTCCATCGTCTGCTCGTAGCTGCCGTAGCCGACGAAGCCCGCCTTCTCCGGCGGCGGCAGGCGGTCGAGGCTGCGCGCGGTCACCGCCGCCTCCACCGGGCCGGCGGCGAAGAACATCCAGCGCAGGTAGGGGCCGCGCAGCGGGTCGTCCAGCGCCGGGGCCAGCCCGGCCTGCGGGAAGGCGTCGGCGAGGTAGGCGCAGATCGCGGCGGCCTCGGTCACGACCACGCCGCGATGCTCGATCGCCGGCACCTTGCCCATGGGATTGATCGCCAGGTACGCGGGCGACTTCATGTTCTCGCCGTAGGCGTGGACGACGCTGCGGTAGGGAACACCCAGCTCCTCGAGCATCCAGCGCACGATGCGCCCACGCGACATCGGGTTGGTGTGGAAAACGAGTTCTGCTTCGGCCATGGCCCTGCCCCGTCGGAAGAGGTGCAGACGATACCGCGTCGACCTCGGCCGCGTGCGGCCAGGCGCGCCGGGCGGCCGGCCTCAGCCGGTGTTCTGGATGCCGGCCGAGATGCCGTTGACGGTGGACACCAGCGCGCGCAGCAGGTCCTCGTCCTCGCGCCCGCCCGCGCGCCAGCGCTGCAGCAGCTCCACCTGCAGCAGGCTGAGCGGATCCACGTAGGGATTGCGCAGCCGGATCGACAGGCGCAGGCGGTAGTCGTCGGCGAGGATGCGGTCGCGCTGCTTGAGCAGCAGGATCGCGTCGCAGGTGCGCAGGAACTCCTCGGCGATGCCGGGGTGGAACACCTCGTGCAGCGGCCCGGCCAGGCGCGAGTAGCGCTCGAAGATGGCGAGGTCGGACTTGGCCAGCAGCATTTCCACGTCGTCGAGCACGGCGGCGAAGAACGGCCAGTCGCGCGCCATCTCGGTCATCGCCTCCTGGCCGTATCGCTGCATCCCGCGGCACAGCGCATGGCCGATGCCGTACCAGCCGGTCAGGCCGGAGCGGTTCTGCGACCAGGCGAACACCCAGGGGATGGCGCGCAGGTTGTCGATGCCGCCGTCGCGGCGGCGCGAGGGGCGCGACCCGATCTGCAGCCGCTCGATCACGTCCACCGGCGTCGCGGCGCGGAAGTAGTCGGGGAAGTCGGGGTGCTCGTGCACCAGCGCGCGGTAGTGCGCGCGCGAGGTTTCGGCCAGGCTGCGCGCGATCTCCTTCCAGCTCTCCTCGCGCGGGTCGCGCGGCCGTGGCCGCAGCGTCGCGCGCAGCACCGCGCCGGTGGTCTGCTCGAGGTTGCGCAGGGCCAGCGCGCGGATGCCGTACTTGCGGTGGATCACCTCGCCCTGCTCGGTGACCCGCATCGAGCCGTTCACCGAACCGCGCGGCGCGGCGATGATCGCGCGTTCGGTCTTGCCGCCGCCGCGGCTGACCGAACCGCCGCGGCCATGGAAGAACATGATCCGCACGCCGTGGCGGTTGGCCAGTTCGGTCAGCTCGACCTGGGTGCGCTGCAGCGCCCAGCGCGAGGCGAACAGCCCCCCGTCCTTGGCGCTGTCCGAATAGCCCAGCATCACCGTCTGCTCGTTGCCGCGCGCGGCCAGGTGGTCGCGGTACGCCGGGTCCTCGAACAGCGACTGCATCACTGCGGGCGCGGCCTGCAGGTCGTCGACGGTTTCGAACAGCGGCGAGACGTCCAGCGGCACCGCCTCTCCCTCGACGCAGCCGGCCACGCGCGCCAGCGCCAGCACCGCCAGCGCATCGGCCGCGCTTCGGCTCATGCTGATGATGTACAGGCCGATCGCCTCGACCCCGTGCGTGCGGCGCAGCGCGAGCACGGTGCGGAAGACCTCCAGCGTCGAGGCGAGCGGGTCGTCGGCGCCGGTGGGCGGGGCCGGCGGATCGGCCAGCAGCGCCTGCAGGCGCGCGGTGCGATCGGACGCCTCGCGCGCAGCCCAGTCCGGGTCGCCGAGCAGGCTGGCGAGCGCGGCGTCGTGCACCGCCGAGTCCTGGCGCAGGTCGAGCGCGGCCAGGTGGAAGCCGAAGGTGCGCGCGCGCCACAGCACGCGCTGCAGGGCGAAGCGGCCGGCGTGCTCGCCGCGGTTGCGCTGCAGGCTGGCGTCGATCAGTTCGAGGTCGGCGATGAACTCGCGTGCGCCCGCGTAGCCGCGTTCGTCCGATTCGGCGGTCAGCGCGAGCCGCGCCTTGACCAGGTCGATCAGGCGCCGGTACGGCATGTCCGCAAGGCGGGGCCGCAGCCGTTCGGCCGCCTGCGGCAGCAGCGCGATGTATTCGTCGGCCCGGGCGATCACCGCCTCGTCGACCTCGACCCGCCCCAGCGACTGCGTGAGCAGGTTGCTCAGCGCGCGCAGGTCGGCGCGGTAGCGGTCGATCGCCTGCGCCCGCTGTGCGTCCAGCGCACCACGCACGGTCCCGGCGTTGACGTTCGGGTTGCCGTCCATGTCGCCGCCCACCCAGGTGCCGAAGCGCAGCACCTGCGGCAGGCGGATGCGGCGGCCGTACACCGCCTCGATCGCATCGGCGAACGCCTCGTAATAGACCGGCACGATCCGGTAGAGCATGTGCGACAGGTAGTAGCCGACGTGCTCGACCTCGTCGGCCACGGTGGGCTTGTGCGTGGGCGTGTCGCTGGTCTGCCAGCCGGCCGTGAGCGCGACGCGGATGCGCTCGATGTCGGCGCGGCGCTCGACCGGCGTGCGCGTGCGGTCGATGTCCTCGACCAGGCGCTCGACGATGTCGCGCTCCTTCTCCAGCAGCACGCGCCGCACCGCCTCGGTGGGATGGGCGGTGAACACCGGCTCAACCCAGAGCCGCGGCAGGGTCGCCTCGAGTTCCTCGAAGGTCACCCCGTCCTCGCGCAGGTCGCGCAGCACCGCCTCGAAGCCGCCGGGCTGCGGAAGTTCGCTGATGCGCTCGTAGTCGCGGCGACGGCGGATGCGGTGCACGCGTTCGGCCAGGTTGATCGCGCCGAAGTAGGTGGAGAAGGCGCGCACCACCGCCTCGGCATCGGACAGCGGCACCCGCGCCATTTCCTCGGCCAGCGCATCGACCGGCAGGCCCTGCTCGCGGCGCGCGATCGCGGCGCGGCGGATGCCTTCGACCTCGTCCAGCAGGCCCGGCGCGCCCTGCTCGGCCAGCACCTCGCCCACCAGCGCTCCGAGCCGCCGCACGTCGTCGCGCAGCAGGGTGTCGGTTTCGGCGAAATCGAGCTGTTCGCGCAGCGGGCCGTCTGGGATGTTCATTCGCAAAACACTACACGGATTGCGTGCGGCGGTGCAGCAACTGTTGCCACGGCAACCGACGCGACCGCCTATAGTGCGCCGCGCTTTTCACCCGCCCTCGACAAGGAGCATATGGATATGAGGTCTTCCACCCCCGCGTTGTCCCGCCTCGCCCTGCCGTCCACCGCGCTTGCGGTCGTCCTCGCCGCCTGTGGCGGCAAATCGGACGACGCCGCAGCGCCCGCCCATGGCGTGACCTCCGCGCCCCCGGCCACCGCCGGCAGCGCGGCTCCGGCCTCCGTGCCGCGTTTCGCCGACGCCCACGACGCCTGCTTCCGCGCCGCGGCCGAACAGATCGGCGCCGACACCCCGGTTTCGGAAATCAACTCGACCTTCAGCGCCGACACGGGCGAGCTCCAGCTGTGCACGGTGTACTACCAGAACCCGGCCGATCCGCGGAAGCTGGTGGGCCAGCGGCTCGACCTGGCCACCGGCCGCTTCTCAGACCCGTACGACATCGAGCTGTCGGTGAGCGGCGACGCCGCCTCGTTCCGCCTCGACGACTACGTGCTGCCGCTGTCGCAGGTGGACGTCGCCGCCCTGCCGGCGGTCATCGAGGCGCAGAAGCCCGCGCTCGACGGCGTCTACGGCAGCTACGCCTGGACCAGCGTGCGGCTGATGCCGCCGGGCGCGTTCAGCGACACCCATACCCTGCGCCTGGACCTGGACGGGCGCCTGGCGGCCAACGACGTGCGCAACAGCGGCTACCTGTCGGTCTCCACCGACGGCGGCACCGTGGTCGCCAACCACCTGCTGCCCTGAGC
>JAEXTE010000141.1 GCA_023453655.1 Pseudomonadota bacterium | reverse complement strand
GAGATGGCGCGCTTCAACTACGGCTCGACCGTGATCGTGCTGCTGCCCAACGGCGTGGCCGAGCTCGAGCCGGCGCTGACGGCCGAGACGCCGGTGCGGCTGGGCCAGGCCCTGGCGAGGCGCACGTCCGCATAAGCTCATTCCATCCGGCAATGAAGGCCGGATGCGCCAGCGCATAGGCTCTTGGTCCCGTTCCACCGAGACCGATGCCATGCGCCCGTTGCTGCCCGCCCTCTTCGCCCTGTTCCTGGCCGGTGCCGGCCCGGTGGCCGCCGCGCCCGCCCAGCCCACCGTGACCGTGCTCTACGACGCCTTCGGCGACGCCGGGCCGCTGCGCAAGGATTGGGGCTTCGCCGCCCTGGTCGAGGTCGACGGTCGCCGCATCCTGTTCGACACCGGCAACGACGCCGGGGTGTTCGCGCACAACGTGAAGGCCGCCGGCGTGGACCTGGCGACGATCGACACCGTCGTGCTCTCGCACCGCCACGCCGACCACATGGCCGGGCTGGCGGTGGTGCTGGAGGCCAACCCCGACGTGGTGGTGCATGCGCCGCAGGAGGGCTTCGGCATCTACGGCTCATCCCTGCCCTCGGGCTTCTACCGCAAGGACCCGTCCCTGCCCGCGCGCCAGCGCTACTTCGACGGCCAGCCGCCGGAAACGCTGCAGTTCGGCAGCGCGTGGCCGGGGGCCAACTTCAAGCCGCATGCGGCCACCACCGAGATCGCGCCGGGCGTGTGGGCGATCATCACCGTCTCGGACGTCGCCGGCACGCGCGAACTGCGCGAGCTGTCGCTGGCGGTGCGCACCGACGCCGGCCTGCTGCTGGTGGTCGGCTGCTCGCACCCGGGCCTGCCGGTGATCGTCGCCGAGGCGGCGAAGATCGATCCGGACGTCCACCTGGTGGTCGGCGGCTTCCACTACGTCAACGCCGACGATGCCGCCATCGCCGGGGTGCTCGAGACGCTGGCCCCGTACGAGATCGACTTCATCGCGCCCGGCCACTGCACCGGAGAGGCCACCTTCGCCGCCCTGCAGAAGGCCTATGGCCAGCGCTACCTGTTCGCGGGGCGGGGCGCGCGCCTGGTGCTGGGCGAGGACACGACCGCGCAGGGGCGCCGGCGCGGCGGGGACGCGGGCTTCAGCGCATCCGAAGCGGTCGCCTACCGCGCGCTGGCGCTGCACGGCGACCACGTGCACGGCCACCTTGCCCACGCGCATCCCTGAGCGGTCGGGCGGCGGCGCGCAGGCGCCGCTGCAGGCTCAGCGGCAGCCTTCCAGCTTGAGCTGCTGGCCCTGCCGCAGCACGTAGCGCGGCGGCTTGAGGCCGTTGGCCGCCGCCAGCGTCCTGGTGTCGCAGCTGTAGCGGCGGGCGATCGCGACCAGGGTCTCGCCGGATGCCACGCGGTGCGTGCGCGGCGCGGCCGGTGCAGGCGCGGGGACCGGCGCGACGGCCTGCTGGACCACGCTGCCGTCGGGCAGGGTCACGGCCTCGACGTTGCCCACCCGCACCACCGCGGTGGACGGATCGCTGTTCACCAGCTGCCGGGCCAGGTCGGCGCGCGGACCACGCGTGCACCAGCGCTCGTACAGGCCGGCCATGCGCACGGTGGCATTGAGGCGCGTGCCTTCCGGGATCCAGGCTTCGGCCTCGTACTGCGGATTGAGGTTGCGCAGTACGCGCATGTAGCCGTCGCGGGTATTGCCGTTGCCCAGGCAGATGGTCAGCTCGTAGATCGAGGCCGGGCGCTTGAGCTGGATCGTGGCCGGGCGCGCGTCGACGCGGGGGAACACCAGGCCGTACTCGCGCGGATGCAGGTACAGCCAGGCGGCCGCGATCACCATCGGCACGTAGTCGCGGGTTTCCGGCGGGAACTGGTTGAACACGTCCGGATCCCAGAAGCTGCGCCCGCCGGACTCGCGGTGCACGCGGCGCGCGCGGCCCTCGCCGCCGTTGTAGGCGGCCAGCCACAGCTCGATGTTGTCGCCGCCCAGCTCGGCATAGCGCTCGCCGAGATAAACCGCGGCCGCGTCGGCCGAGGCCCGCGGGTCGTAGCGGGTGTCGAAGCCGCGCCCGTCCGGGCCCAGGCCCAGGCGGCTGCCGGTGGCGGGCATGAACTGCAGCGGCCCGGCCGCACCGGCGCGCGAGCGCGAATGCACGCGGCCGTTGGATTCCTTGGCCAGGATGCCGAACAGCAGCGCCTCCGGCAGGCCACGCCGCTTGAACGAGGGCGACATCAGGTGCTGCATGTACTGGAAGTTCTCGTGGCTGGTGATCAGCGCCACGCGCATGTCCGTCAGCCAGCGCCGGATCGCGCCCTGCACCGCCGGGTTCATCTTGACCAGTTCGAGGAAGCGCCGGTCCTCGGCGGCCAGCAGCGAGGCGGCGGTGGCGCTGTCGGGCACGTCGCCGGTGGCCAGGTCGCCCTCCCCGCCCGGGTCGTCCATCTCCTCGCCCGTGACCCCGGCGGCGGCATCGGCCTGGGCCTTGAGCAGGCGCTTGTAGCTGGCCAGCAGGTTGCCCGAGCCGCAGCCCTTGATCCGGCCGCACTCGACGATCACGTCTTCCATGTCCTCGAGCGCGGCGTTGCTCTCGTCGAGCCCGGCCGGGTCGCTGTTGCCGATCTTCACCAGCGCCTCGCGCCAGCGCGCCTCGGCCGCGACCATGCGCTGGTTGAGCGCGTCGATCGCCGCTTGGGTGCGTCGGGACTGGGCCTGGGCCAGCGAGGGGACGACGACCAGCGCGAGCGCGATGCCCAGCAGCAGGCGGCGCAGGACGGGAGAGGCGAACGACATCGACCACCGGACCGGTTTCGAGGGGCCGGGCAGGTTAGCCGCTGGACCCGGGGGCCACAAGGAAACCCGGCACGTTGCGTCACGCAGCCCCGGGGCGCTGCGGAGGCGCGCCGCCACGGCCTAGAATCGGCGCATTCCAACCGGGGACCCCACGCGCATGCAGCCCATCCTTGTCGGCAAGGCCATCACCAGCGGCGACGGCGCCCAGGTCCACCTGCTGCCGCGCTACGGCAACCGCCACGGCCTGGTCGCCGGCGCCACCGGCACCGGCAAGACGGTCACCCTGATGACCTTGGCCGAGGGCTTCTCCCGGATCGGCGTACCGGTGTTCATGGCCGACGTGAAGGGCGACGTTGCCGGCCTGGCCATGCCCGGGACGATGAACGGGAAGCTGGAGGCGCGCGCGGCGCAGATCGGCGTCGAGGGCTACGCGCCGGAAGGCAGCCCGGTGGTGTTCTGGGACCTGTACGGCCAGCTCGGCCATCCGGTGCGCACCACGGTCAGCGAGATGGGCCCGACCCTGCTCTCGCGCATCCTCGAGCTCAACGACACCCAGTCCGGCGTGCTCGACATCGTGTTCAAGCTGGCCGACGACCGCGGCCTGCTGCTGCTCGACCTGGCCGACCTGCGCGCCCTGCTGGGCCTGGTCGCCGAGGAGCGCAAGGCGGTGTCCACCGAGTACGGCCTGGTCAGCCCCCAGTCGATCGGCGCCATCCAGCGCGCCCTGCTGCGGCTGGAGCAGGAAGGCGGCGAGCACGTGTTCGGCGAGCCGGCGCTGGAGCTGAGCGACCTGATGCGCACCACGCCCGACGGGCGCGGCGTGATCGGGATCCTGGCCGCCGACCGTCTGGTGCTCAAGCCGCGCCTGTATTCGAGCTTCCTGCTGTGGCTGCTGTCGGAGCTGTTCGAACACCTGCCCGAGGTCGGCGACCTCGACAAGCCGCGGTTGGTCTTCATCTTCGACGAGGCGCACCTGCTGTTCGACGACGCGCCCGCCGCGCTGCGCCAGCGCATCGAACAGGTGGTGCGGATCATCCGTTCCAAGGGCGTGGGCGTGTACTTCTGCTCGCAGTTCCCCGACGACGTGCCGGACGAGATCCTCGGCCAGCTCGGCAATCGCGTGCAGCACGCGCTGCGCGCCTTCACCCCGCGCGACCAGAAGGCGGTGCGCACCGCGGCCGAGACCTTCGTGGCCAACCCGGCGCTGGACGTGGTGCAGACGCTCTCGAAGCTCGGCACCGGCGAGGCGCTGGTCTCGACCCTGCAGGACAAGGGCGTGCCGATGGCGGTGGAGCACACCCTCGTTGCGCCGCCGCGCTGCCGCATGGGCGCGATCACCGAGGCCGAACGCGCGCAGGTGCGCGCCGGCAGTCCGGTCGGCGGCAAGTATGACCGCGCCATCGATCGCGAATCGGCCGCGGAGATCCTCGCCGCGCGTGCGCAGTCGGCCACCGATGCGGCGAAGGCGCCGGCCGCGGGCGGTCGCGCCGCCGAACAGGACGGCGGCTTCGGCAAGGCGGTGCGCGACGTGCTGTTCGGGACCGGCCGGCGCCAGGGCGTGCTCGAAGCCTCGGGCAAGCAGGCCGCGCGCACCATCACCAACCAGATCGTGCGCGGCATCCTCGGCAGCCTGCTCGGCGGCAGGAAGCGCTGAGCGTCGCGATGCCCTCGCCGGCCGGCCAGCCGCATCGGCGTCACCGCACGGCGCGCGGATGACGGCGGGCGGCGCCACCGCCGGCTGCACGCTCGAGGCGCTGGGCGAGGACGCGGTCCTGCTGCGCCTGGGCGAACGGATCGATGCCGGCCTCAATCGGGAAGTCCACGCGCTGGCCGCGCGCATCGCCCGGGCCCGCCCGCCGTGGCTGTGCGACATCGTGCCGGCCTATGCCTCGCTGGCCCTGTTCATCGATCCCGCGCGGGCCGGAGACCGTTTCGCGCTCGACCTGGTCGGCGAATGGCTGGCGCAACTGCGCGGCGACGCGGTCGCGAAGGCGCCGCGCGACGCGGCGCCGGTCGAGATCCCGGTCTGCTACCACCCGTCCTGTGCGCCAGACCTGGAGGCCGTCGCGCAGCGGACCGGCCTTGCGCGCGACGAGGTCGTCGCCCGCCACTGCGCCGGCGATTACCGCGTGGGCATGATCGGGTTCGCGCCGGGCTTTCCCTACCTGCTCGGACTCGACCCGGCCCTGGCCGCCCCGCGCCACGCCACGCCGCGGGTGCGCGTGCCGGCGGGCAGCGTCGGGATTGCCGGGCAACAGACCGAGATCTATCCGGGCGACGGTCCCGGCGGCTGGCAGCTGGTCGGGCGCACGCCGCTATCGCTGTTCGACCCGCGGCGCGATCCGCCCAGCCTGCTCCAGTCCGGCCAGCGCCTGCGTTTCGTCGCGATCGGGCTGGACGAGTACAACGCACGCATGGGCGTCGCGCATGGCTAGGCGCGGCGTGGAAGTCGAATCGCCCGGGATGCTGACCACGGTGCAGGCCGCCGCTCGGCTCGGCCTGCGGCATTTGGGCGTGGC
>JAEXTE010000098.1 GCA_023453655.1 Pseudomonadota bacterium | reverse complement strand
GTGTAGATCTCGCCCTCGGTCAGCCCGGCGGTGATGAACATGTCGCGCTTGTCGGGACTGATCGAGACCTGGGTGCTGTCGATGCTGAAGTCGACGTAGCCGCGGTCCAGGTAGTAGTTGTGCAGTTTCTCCAGGTCGCCAGAGAGCTTTTCCTTGGAGTACTGGTCGTCGCGCCGGTACCAGCTCAGCCAGTTGCTCTCGCCCGACTCCCAGCTGTCGGTGAGCTGTTCCTGGTCGAACAGCTCGTTTCCGATCAGGTTGATGTGGCGGATCTTGGCCGCCTTGCCTTCCTTGACCGTGATGGTGACGTCGACGCGGTTGCGGTCCAGGCGCGAGACCGTCGGGGTGATCTCGACGTTGTACTTGCCGCGGTTGTTGTACTGGCGGGTGAGTTCCTGGGTGACGCGGTCGAGCGCGAGGCGGTCGAAGGTCTCGCCTTCGGCCAGGCCGATGTCGCGCAGGCCCTTGGTCAGGTCCTCGGTCTTGATGTCCTTGTTGCCGGTCAGCGTGAGCTTGTTGATCGCCGGACGCTCGGTCACGGTCACCACGAGGATGCTGCCCTGGCGGCCGACCTGGATGTCCTCGAAGAAACCGGTGCGGTAGAGCGCGCGCACGGCCTCGCCGATCCGCGTCTGGTCGACGGTGTCGCCGCGCTCGATCGGCAGGTAGGTGAACACGGTGCCGGCGCCGATGCGCTGCAGGCCGTCGACGCGGATGTCGCTGACGGTGAACGCGCCGGCAGCCTGCGCGGCCGCCGGCTGTGGCACCGCGAACGCGGCCTGCGGATCGACTGCCTGCTGGGCCCAGGCGGGTGCGATGGCGGCCGCGAGGGCGAGTGCAAGCAGGCGGCGGGCAGGGGTACGCGTCATCGATCGGTCCGGATTGGGAGAGTGCTCCGCTGCTGACGCAGCGGCGGTCGGAGAACGGGGCATCAGCGCACCAGCTGGAGAATGTCGTTGTAGAACGCCAGGCCCATCAGGCCAGCCAACAGCACCAGGCCGACATACTGCCCGGCAGCCATCGCACGTTCGCTTAACGGACTGCCCTTGACCAACTCGATAAGGTAATACAACAGGTGCCCCCCGTCCAAGAGCGGGATCGGCAGCAGGTTGAGGATGGCGATGCTCAGCGAGAGCAGGGCGAGGATGGTCAGGTACCAGGCCACGCCCTGGCTGGCGTAGGCGTTGGTGGCGCGGGCGATGGTCAGCGGTCCGGCCACGGTGTTTTCCAGCGCGAGCCGCCCGGTGAAGGCGCGCTGGATCATGCCCAGCAGCTGCCCGGTGAGGTGACCGACCTCGCGCGCAGCCACGGGGATCGCGGCCACCGGACCGTACTGCTGCAGCGCGTCCTTGGGCGGCAACTCGATCCGTCGCGGCGCCTCGATGCCCAGCACCCAGCGAGGCTGCCCGTCGTCGCCGGCGACCTCGCGCGGCGCGATCGGGAAGGCAAGCCGCTCGCCGTCGCGGGTCACCTCGATCATCGCTTCGCCGCCGCGCTCGCCGAGTGCCTGCACCAGCGGGGCGATGTCGTCGAACCGTTCCACCGGGCGGCCGTCCAGCGCGGTGATGCGGTCGCCTTCGGCCAGGGTGCCCCAGGCCGCGCCATCGGGCAGTACCCGGCCGACGTCGGCGGGCACGGTGAAATGGCGCGGCACCAGGCCGATGCTGCCCAGGACCTGGCGCTGGTCGAAGTCCTGCGGCAGTTGCGACAGCCGCAGCGTCACCTGCCGCTCGCGACCCTCGGCGTCGGCCACCCGCAGCGGCACGTCCGTGCGGTCGAGGGCGGCGGGCAGCAGCGCCATCTGCAGTTCCATCCAGGTCGGCGTCTCGCGCCCGTCCAGCGCCAGCACCCGGTCGTCGCCGCGCAGACCGGATTCGGCGGCGATGCCGGTCGACGGGCCCAGCACCGCGGCGTAGTCGGGCCGGCCGACCACGAACATCGCCCACAGCAGGACGAAGCACAGCAGCAGGTTCGCGGCGGGGCCGGCGGCGACGATCGCGATCCGCTTCCACACCGACTGGCGATTGAAGGCGCGATCGGCCTCGGCCTCCGGCACCTCGGCCTCGCGTTCGTCGAGCATCTTCACGTAACCGCCCAGGGGAATGGCGGCCAGCCGGTATTCGGTCCCGTCCTTCGCGCGGCGCTGCCACAGGGCCCCGCCGAAGCCGATGGAAAAACGCAGCACGCGCACGCCACAGCGGCGCGCCACCCAGAAATGGCCGAATTCGTGGATGGTCACCAGGATGCCGAGGCTGACCAGCAGCCACCAGGCGGCGCCGAGGAACTCAGTCATGGCGGCGGATCATGCGATGGCACCTGTGGCGATGGCGTGGCTGGCATGGCGGCGTGCCCGGGCGTCGGCGTCGCCCAGCGCCTCCAGCGATTGTGCCGGTTCGGCCGCGATGGCGGCGAGTGCATCCTCGACCAGGGCGGCGATGGACAGGAAACCGATGCGGCCCTGAAGAAAGGCTGAAACGGCCACCTCGTTGGCGGCGTTGAGCACCGCGGGCGCGGTGCCGCCGGACCGCAGCGCCTCGCGCGCCAGCCGCAGGCAGGGGAACGTGGCGGTATCGGGCGGCTCGAACTCCAGCCGGCCGTGCGCGGCCAGGTCGAGCGGACCGACCCCGGAGGCGATGCGCCGCGGCCAGCCCAGGCCCACTGCCAGCGCGGTGCGCATGTCGGGCAGGCCCAGCTGGGCGAGGGTGGAGCCGTCGGCGAATTCGACCAGCGAATGGACCAGGCTCTGCGGATGCACCAGCACGTCCAGCCGCTCGTCGGCCAGGCCGAACAGGTGGTGGGCTTCGATCAGCTCCAGGCCCTTGTTCATCAGGGTGGCCGAATCGACCGAGATCTTCGGACCCATCGACCATTTCGGATGGGCCACCGCCTGGGCCGGCGTCACCGCCGCCAGCCGGTCGCGGTCCCAGCCGCGGAACGGCCCGCCCGACGCGGTCAGGGTGATGCGACGCACCTCGGGCCCTGCCTCGCGGCCGTGCAGGCACTGGAAAATGGCGTTGTGTTCGCTGTCGATCGGCACGATGGTGGCGCCGGCATCGCGCGCCGCCTGCAGCATGAGCTCGCCCGCCAGCACCAGCGATTCCTTGTTCGCCAGCAGCAGGCGCTTGCCGGCGCGGGCGGCCGCCAGGGTCGAATCCAGGCCTGCGGCGCCCACGATCGCCGCGACCACGGTGTCGCAGCCGTCGCCGGCGACCAGGTCCGACAGCGCCCGCGCGCCCGCGTGCGGGAGGGTCGGGAGACCGGCCGCGCGCAGCCCGTCGCGGAGCGCCGGCAGCCGCGAGGCCTCCCCGATCACGGCATGGTCCGGACGATGCCGGGCGCACAGTCCGACCAGCGCGTCGACGTTGCTGCCGGCCGCAAGCACGCTGGCGCGCATGTCGTCCGGATGGCGGGCGATCACGTCCAGCGCCGAACCGCCGATCGATCCGGTCGCGCCGAGGACGGCGACGCGCTGCATCAGAAGCCCAGCCAGATCTTGGCCACGGCGAAGACGGGCAGGGCGGCCAGCACGCTGTCGAGGCGGTCGAGCACGCCGCCGTGGCCCGGGATCAGGGTGCCGGAGTCCTTGGCGCCCACGTGGCGCTTGAGCAGGCTCTCGAACAGGTCGCCGATCACCGAGAACAGCACGGTGAATACCGCCGCCACCGCCACCAGCGGCAGCTCGCGCAGGCTGGCGCCTGCCAGCGGCGCCATCGCCAGCGCGACCACCACGCCCAGGGCGACGCCCCCGGCGAGGCCCTCGATGGTCTTGTTGGGGCTGATGCGCGGCGCCAGGCGGCGCCCGCCGAACCAGCGACCGCCGAACTTGCGCCCGGCGAAATAGGCGCCGGTATCGGTGGCCCAGACGATCATCAGCGCGGTCAGCAGCCACACGTGGCCCTGGCTGACCAGCGACAGGCCGGTGGGATCGGGATCGCCGGCGTGGATGACCGCCAGCGCGCACCAGGCCGGCACCACCGCCGCAGTGCCGGCGGCAAGCTTGAACACCCGGGCATGGGTGTCGTGGTCGGAGGCGAAGTCGTAGCGGCGCAGCCACAGCATCGCGAGCAGCCACCAGACCACGCCCAGCGTCGCCACCAGCTTGAACAGCACCAGCGAGCCGCCGCTGTCGTTGGGCGAGGCCCAGACCAGGGCCGCCATCAGCAGCAGGTTCGCCAGCAGCAGCACGTTGCGCTGCAGGGTGTCCTCGATTTCGGAGAGGCGGAACCACTCCCACAGCGCGGCCAGGAAGATGATCGCCGACAGCGCGACCAGCCAGGGGGTGGGCAGCAGGAGCACGCCGCCGATGGCCAGCGGCGCCATGGTCAGCGCGGCGAGCACGCGGGTACGGGTCAAGGTGTTGCACTCCCCTGGAGATCGGGCCGGGCGCGGCCGGCCACCTGTTCGCCGGTCAGGCCGAAACGGCGCTCGCGTCCGGCATAGGCGCGCAGCGCCTCGTGCAGGACGGCCGCGTCCAGTTCCGGCCACAGCGTCTCGGTGAACCACAGTTCGGTGTAGGCCAGCTGCCACAGCAGGAAATTGCTGATCCTGTAATCGCCGCCGGTGCGGATGAACAGGTCGGGCGCCGGCAGGTCGGCCAGCGCGACGCGGGTGCCGAGGACGGCCTCGTCGATCTGGGCGGGCTGCAGGCGCCCGGCAGCGACGTCCTCGGCCAGCGAGCGCGCCGCGGCCGCGATGTCCTGGCGGCCGCCGTAGCTGGCGGCGATGTTGAGCGAAAGCCGGCCGTTGCCCGCGGTCAGGGCCTCGGCGGCCTGCATGCGCGCGCGGATGTCGGCGGAAAAGCGGCTGCGTTCGCCGATGAAGCGCACGCGCACGCCGCGGCGATGCAGTTCCTCCACCTCGCGGTCGAGCGCGGCGATGAACAGCTTCATCAGCGCGCCGACCTCTTCCTCGGGCCGGCCCCAGTTCTCGCTGGAAAAGGCGAACAGGGTCAGCGCCTCGATGCCCTGGTCCAGGCAGAAGTCGATGCAGGTGTTGACCGCGCGCGCGCCGGCGCGGTGGCCGATGGCGCGCGGTCGGCGCCGGCGTGCGGCCCAGCGGCCGTTGCCGTCCAGGATGATGGCGACGTGCCTGGGCACGTTGCCATGATTGGTGATGGGTGATTGGCGATTCGCAAGAGCGCGGTCTCGCGAATCCTGGGTGTCAGTCAATGGGATGGTCTCTTCGGACGTCGGCTTCTGACCAATCACGAATCACGAATCACCGATCACGGCCCTTCAGACCGCCATCAGCTCCTGCTCCTTGGCCTTGACCACGTCGTCGACGTCCTTGATCGCCTTGTCGGTGATCTTCTGGATCTCCTCCTCGCTGCGGCGCACGTCGTCCTCGGTGACCGACTTGTCCTTCAGCAGTTCCTTGACCTGCTGGTTGGCGTCGCGGCGGATGTTGCGGATCGCCACCTTGGCGTCCTCGCCTTCGGAATGCACCACCTTGGTCAGGTCGCGGCGGCGCTCCTCGGTGAGCGCGGGCAGGTTGAGGCGGATGGTGGTGCCGGCGGTGTTGGGGGTCAGCCCGAGGTCGGAGGCGAGGATCGCCTTCTCCACCGCGCCCACCATGCCCTTGTCCCAGGGCTGGATGACCAGCGAACGCGCGTCGGACACGGACACGGCGGCCACCTGCGACAGCGGGACCTCGCTGCCGTAGGCGTTGACCCGGATGCTGTCCACCAGGCCGGTGGAGGCCCGTCCGGTGCGCACCTTCACCAGGTTGTGGCGCAAGGCGTCGATGCTCTTGGCCATGCGGGTCTGGGCGTCCTTCTTGATTTCGTTGAGCATCACCGGCTCCGGTCAGTCTGCTTGAGGCTAGACCGCGGATTATAGG
>JAEXTE010000078.1 GCA_023453655.1 Pseudomonadota bacterium | reverse complement strand
GTCCTGCACTGGGACCTGGCCCATGCCTCGGCCTATGCGCTGCAGGTGTCCGACGATCCGAACGGCGGCTGGCGTACCGTGGCCAGCGAAACCGCGGGCGACGGCGGCCGCGACGAGCTGCGCTTCGCGCCGGCGCGGGCGCGCTACCTGCGGCTGCTGGCCGGGCGCCGCGCCGATACGCGCTGGGGCCATTCGCTGCACGAGATCGAGGTCTACAATCGCTGACGCTCCCGGCAATCGTCGGTGCGTCGTGCTGCCCCAGGACCCATCCCATGGCCTGCAGTATCGCGAGCTGCCGCCCGGACCGCGGCTGCAGCCCCACGTGGCCTGCTACTGGGCGCTGCGCGCCCCCGCACCGCTGAGCCTGCGCGACCGCACCTTCCCGGACGGCTGCCAGGAGCTGATCTTCAACATCGGCACGCGCGTGCTGCGCAGCGACGACGGCCGGGCCTACGCGCGCAACCCGGACGCCGAGCTGGTCGGCCAGATGACGCGGCCCTACGACGTGCTGGCCGAGGGCGAGCAGCTGTATTTCGGGGTGAAGTTCCTGCCGCACGGCTTCGCGGTGTTCTGCCGCGAACCGGTCGACAGCCTGCGCGACCAGTCGATCGACCTGCGCCTGCTGTTCGGCCCCGCGTTCGGGGCGGTGCACGAACGGATCGCGACGGCGCGGCGCCTGTCCGTGTTCGTGGACGAAATGGAGGCGTGGCTGGACAGCCGCCTGTGCGAACGGCGCGCCGCCTCGGCCGCCTACCGTGCGGTCGACCGGGTCGTGGCGGCGCTGCTGGCCAGGCCGGACGGCAGCGGCCTGCACGCGGCCTGCGCGGACCTCGGCATCGGCCCGCGACGGCTGCAGGGTGCGTTCCGGGAACTGGTCGGCCTGAGCCCGCGCCAGCTGCGCGGCATGCTGCGCTTCCAGTCCTGCTTCCGCGGCCTGCAGGCGGGCATGCCGCCCGCGCAGCTGGCGCTGGCCTGCGGCTATTACGACCAGGCCCACTTCAATCGCGAGTTCCGGCACTACGCCGGCATGAGTCCGGGCGCCTGGAAGCGCGCGGGCGCGCCGCTCAACCGCTTCTTCCTCGACGCGGACAGCCGCGCCTGGCTGTGCAATGCCGCGCGCGTCGGGCACTGAACGCCTTGGCCGCGCGGATCAGCCGCGAACGTCGCGCAGTTCCCATGCGCCGCCGGCCAGCAGGCGCATGCGGTGCTTGAACACGGTGCCGGGGATCGCGGTGTCGGCGACCAGGTCGATGTGCAGGTCGTGCTGCTGGCCCTGCACCACCGCCGTCGGGTCGGTGGCGCCCAGCGCGGCATCGACCGAGTCCGGATCGTCCTGGCGCGCGCGCCAGCGCTGGAACAGGCCGTCGCCGCGCAGCGCGTCCTGCAGCTCCGCGGCCAGGCCTTCGGCGCCCTGCGAGCGGAAGGCGAATTCGCCGGAGGCGCGGACGCGGTCGGGATCGGGCAGCCGGATGTGGTAGCGGACGGACATGGACGCAGGCTCCGAGAGGTGGGCTCCAGACTAGCAGCGCCGCGTCGATGCGGCGTCGGCGTCAGCCGAACTCGTGCGGATCGGCCGCGAAGCCGACGCAGACCGCGCCCTTGCCGACGTTGACCATGCCGGTCGGGCTCATCACCGTCTCGAACACTTCGATGCCGCGCTCGCCGCAGGCGTCGCGCAGCGCCCCGTAGCCGGGCATGGCGCGCATCTCGTCGAGCTCGCCGCCATAGCACAGGCACAGGGTGGGCGTGAGCAGGCCGGCCTCGACGCGGCGCGCGGCGAACTCGAACAGCGCACGCACCGCCGGATCGAATCCCTTGATCTTGGCCACCGGGCCGGTATCGCCGCGCCAGCCGCGCAGCACCGGCTTGATGTCGAGCGCGGTGCCGAGCGCCGCGCTGAACAGGCTGACGCTGCGGTCGCCCTTGTGGCGCGCGCGATTGCGGATGTAGTACAGGTCGCGCGGCACCAGGTAGCCGTAGGTGTGCATGGCCAGGTGCTCGAGCCGGCCGCGGATCCTGCCGGGCCCTTCGCCCGCGGCGCGCAGCCGCACCGCCTCGACCGGCAGGATGCCCTGCGCCGAGAACAGGTTCTGGCTGTCGATCACGCGCAGCGCGAACGGCGTGTTGTGCCCGGCCGCCGAACGCACCGGCCGGTACTCGTTGAGGATGGCGTAGCTGGCCTGGCGCGCGTTCTCGAAGATCTGGCTGCGCGTGCTGGTGACGGTGATGCAGAACACGTGGTCGTAGTCGACCACGAGCCGCCGCAGGAACAGGTCGCGGATCTGCTCGACGCTGAAGGGAATGGTCTCGGCGCTGACGCCGCGCTCGGCGATGTGCGAGTGCAGGAAGGCGAGCGTGTCCGCTTCGTCGCGGTAGTCGACCTGCACTTCATCGCCGATCCGGACCGAGATCGGCAGGATCTCGACCTCGTTGGCCTTCAGGTACTCGACCGGCAGGTCGCAGGTCGAGTCGACGACGATTCCGATGCGCATCGCTCCTCCCGTGGGGCCGCCCCCGCAACGCGTTCCGCCAATTGTCGCGCAGTCCCGGTCAAAGCGGACCGTTCCAC
>JAEXTE010000014.1 GCA_023453655.1 Pseudomonadota bacterium | reverse complement strand
GCCATGGCCAGCAGCCACCAGGCGGCAAGGATGAGGATCGAACCTAGCGCGACCATTCAGGCTCCTCCCCGGCTGGCCGCTGCCTGCGGAGCCGATACCACGGCGGGCGCCTCGCCCAGGCAGACGCGGCTGCGATGGGCCTGGCGCGCCAGCGCGCCGAAGGCGAGGGCGAAGGCCAGCGCCACCAGGTCGACCGCTGCCAGCGCCCATTCGCCGCGCGCCAGCGCCGCAGGCAGGTGGCTGTAGGGGGTGGTGAGCAGGTTGGCGACGGGAATCGCGACCATGGCCACGGCCGTTGCGGCGAACAGGTCGCGCCAGCCGCGCCCCTGGCGGTCGCGCAGCACGCCCCAGAGCGCGGCCGCGATCCAGGCCGCGCAGAACACCGCCACCTCGGCCCCGGCCCGGTCCGGCAGCCCCGCCGGCAGCAGCCGGTTGGCCACCAGCATCGCCGCGCAGGCCAGCGGCATCCCCGCCACCACGCCCACGTTCAGAGCGCGCACCAGGCCATGGCCCGAGAACAGGCCTGCCGCGGCCGCGCGCTGCTCGCGCTTGCGGATCCAGACCTGCATGCCGGTAGCCAGCATCACGCAGCCGGCCAGGCCGAGCAGGAAGTACAGCCAGCGCAGCGGCGCACCACCGAACTGGGCCATGTGCAGGCCGCCGAGGAAGGCGTAGGTGTCGTAGCCGGCGGTGGCGGGGGTGGACTGGTGGACGAAGGCGCCCGTGGCGGCGTCGTAGTGCACCTGCTGCATGTCCCAGGCCACGCGCCGGGAATGGTCGGTGCCGAACGAGATCATGGCGCTGGCGTCGGCGGGATGATGGATCGAAGCCCATTCCACCGGGGCACCCATGCGCTGGCGTGCGTCGGCGACCAGCGCGTCGACCGAGTGCAGCGCGGCCAGCGGCCGCCCGACCTCGGGACGCTCGTAGAAGCCGCCCGCCTCCTCGTAGAACTTCTCCACGTCGCCGCCGTACGCGGCCTGGGTGCCGCCGAAGATGTAGCTGGCGGCGAAGATGGCCACGCCGGTGTAGGCGATCATCAGGTGGAACGGCAGGCCCAGCACCCCGGCCAGGTTGTGGCCGTCGAGCCAGGCGCGCTGCCCGCCGCCGCGCCAGCGCAGCATGAAGAAGTCGCGGAAGATCTTCTTGTGCGTGATCACGCCGGCGACCAGCGCCACGCACATCATCATGCCGATGAAGCCGACCAGGTACATGCCGGGGAAGCCCGCATGCAGGTCGTAGTGCAGCTGGAAGAAGAACTGGCCTCCGGCGGTGGCAGGCACTTCATCGCCGGTGCGCGGATCGAGCAGCACCTGGCCTTGGCTGCCGTCGTCGTTGAACCAGAACGCCTCCACGCCGCGCTTGCGCTCGCCCGACACGTGCGCCCACCAGACGTGGGCATCGGGCGCGCGCTCGCGCACGCGGGCGAAGGCGGCGTCGAACTGCGTGGGCTGCGGACCGGACACGGCATGCAGCGAAGGCCGCATCCAGTCGTCGAGCTCGCTGTCGAAGCAGGCGATCGTGCCGCCGACGAAGATCACGAACAGCAGCCAGCCGGCGAGCAGGCCGGACCAGGTGTGCAGCCATGCCATCGACTGGCGCAGGGAATTCTTCATCTCGCGCTCCTCGAAGGGGTCAGGGTCGCAGCGCCTGCGGCGCCAGCAGGGCCGCCAGGCCCAGCATCGCCAGCGCCAGCAGCAGCGGCAGCCCGACCGCGCGCTTCCAGTCGCGCGCGGCGAAGGCGTACACCGCCGCGGCGCACCACACCGGGAAGGCCAGCAGTGCGCCGGCCACCACCCGGTCGGGGCGCGCGAACGGCAGCACCGAGGCCGACAGCGCAGAGAACGCATGCGCCAGCAGGTAGCCGCCGGCCACCGCCGACAGCGTCCGCAGCGTCACCTCGACCCCATGGCGCCAGCCGCCGCGCGGCGTGGACGCGCGCGGCATCGCGCGGCTCATCGCCCGCCTCCCCGCCCGGTGGGCGTCGGCGGGTAGGCGTCAGCCCGGCTCGCACGCCGGGCCGGGCGCGCCGATGCGACGGAACAGGATGGTTGCGCCATGCGGTCTGGAGTCCGGGGAGGTGCCCGGGTGCGGGCCCCGGCTGTCGCACAGCGTAATGAGAGTCATTAGCAGATGCAAATGGGACTCGCGTCCCAGGTTCGGCCCCTGGGCCCACCGCCCGGCAAGCGGTCAGCCTTTGGCCGGCTTGCCGCCCAGCATGCCGAACAGCACGATGCCGATCGCCCCGCCCACCACCGCGCAGTCGGCGATGTTGAACGCCGGCCAGTAGTAGCCCCTCCAGTACCACTGGATGAAATCCACCACGTGCCCGTGGACCTGGCGGTCGATGATGTTGCCGATCGCGCCGCCGATGACCAGGGCGTACGGCAGCGCGGTGCGCCAGTCGCCGCGCGGCGTGCGCGAGAGCCAGAACGCCAGCAGGCCGCTGATGCCCACACCGAGCACGGTGAAGAACCATTTCTGCCAGCCGCCGGCGTTGGCCAGGAAGCTGAAGGCCGCCCCGGTGTTGTAGGTGCGGTACCAGTTCCAGAAGCCCTCGATCACCGGGATCGCGGTGTATTCCGGCAGGCTGGCCAGCACCCAGGCCTTGCTCCACTGGTCGAGCACGATGACCACCACCGACAGCAGCAGCCAGGCCAGCGCGTTGGGCTTTGGACGGGCCATCAGAACCACTTCCTGTCTTCGCCGGCGCCGTCGACGTTGCTCACGCAGCGGCCGCACAGCTGGGGATGGTCCGGCGCGGCGCCCACGTCGGCGCGGTGGTGCCAACAGCGCACGCACTTTGGCTTGGCCGTGCGGGTGGCGACGAGGCGCGATTCCTCGCCGTCGAACGGCACCACCTTCACGTCGCCGCTGATCAGGAAGAAGCGCAGCTCGTCGACCAGGGGCGTGAGCCGGATCTGGTCGGCGGTGCCCGCGTGCAGTTCGATCTCCGCCTCCAGCGCCGCGCCGATCTCGCCGCTGGCGCGCATCGGTTCGAGCACCTTGGCCACGCGCTCGCGCAGCTCGAGCAGGCGGTCGAAATCATGCGCCGACAGCGCGGCATCGGCCGGCAGCGGCGCCAGGCCGTCGTACCAGGTGGCGAACAGCACGTTGCCCTCGCGCTGGCCGGGCAGGTAGCCCCACAACTCGTCGGCGGTGAAGCTCAGCACCGGCGCGATCCAGCGCACGAAGGCCTCGCTGATGCGGTACATCGCGCTCTGCGCGCTGCGGCGGCCGCGCGAATCCTCCTGCATCGTGTACAGGCGGTCCTTGGTCACGTCGAGGTAGAGCGACCCGAGATCGACCGAACAGAAGTTGAGCAGCGCCTGCACGATGGCGGCGAAGTCGTAGCGCTCGTAGGCGGCCTTGACCTGCTCCTGCACTTCGAAGGCGCGATGCACGATCCAGCGGTCGAGCGCGACCATGTCCTCGAGCGGTCGCAGGTCGCGCGCCGGGTCGAAGCCATGGAGGTTGCCCAGCAGGAAGCGCGCGGTGTTGCGGATGCGGCGGTAGGCGTCGGCGTTGCGCTTGAGGATCTCCTGCGACAGCGACATCTCGTTGCTGTAGTCGGCGCTGGCGATCCACAGGCGCAGGATGTCCGCGCCCAGCGTCTTCATGATGTCCTGGGGCTCGATGCCGTTGCCCAGCGACTTGGACATCTTGCGGCCGTGCTCGTCGACGGTGAAACCGTGGGTGAGGCACTGGCGGTAGGGCGCGGCCCTGTCGATCGCGACGCCGGTGAGCAGGGACGACTGGAACCAGCCGCGGTGCTGGTCGGAGCCTTCCAGGTACAGGTCGGCGGGCTTGCCGAAGCCGCGCTCGAGCAGCACGCCCTCGTGGGTGACGCCCGAATCGAACCAGACATCGAGGATGTCGGTGATCTTCTCGTACTGCGCGGCCTCCTCGCCCAGCAGCTCGGCGGCATCCAGCGAGTACCACACGTCCACGCCCTCGCGCTCGACGCGGTCGGCGACCGCGCGCATCAGTTCGCTGCTGCGCGGATGCGGCTCGCCGCTCTCGCGGTGCACGAACAGTGCGATCGGCACGCCCCAGGTGCGCTGGCGCGAGATCGTCCAGTCCGGACGGCCCTCGACCATGCCGGCGATGCGCGCCTCGCCCCAGGCCGGGAACCAGCCCACGCCCTTGATCGCCTCCAGCGCGTCGCGGCGCAGGCCGGCCTGCTCCATCGAGATGAACCACTGCGGCGTGGCGCGGAACGCGATCGGGGTCTTGTGCCGCCAGCAGTGCGGATAGCTGTGCTCGAGCTTGCGGAAGGCCAGCAGCGCCCCGCTCGCGCGCAGCACCTCGACAATCGCGTCGTTGGCCTTCCAGATGTGCAGGCCGGCCAGTTCCACGCCATGCGCGGCAGGCGTCGACGGCAGGTACACGCCGCGGCCGTCGACCGGGTTGAGCTCGGCCGCGCCGTACTTCTCCACCAGGCCGTACTGCTTGCTGACCGCGTAGTCCTCCTGGCCGTGGCCGGGCGCGGTATGCACCGCGCCGGTGCCGTCTTCCGCCGAGACGTGGTCACCCAGCAGCACCGGGATGTCGCGCTGGTCGTAGAAGGGATGCGCGAACAGCAGGCCTTCGAGCTTCTCGCCCGTCGCGCGACCGAGCACCGTCGTCTCTTCGACGCCGTAGCGCCTGAGGGCGCCCTCGGCCAGCGCGTCGGCCAGCACCAGCCAGCGACGCTTTCCGTCATGTGCCGGGCCTTCGACCAGCGCGTACTCCAGCCCCGCGCCCATCGAGATCGCCAGCGAGGCCGGCAGCGTCCATGGCGTGGTGGTCCAGATCACCGCGGCGACCTCGACGTCCTCCGGCACTTCGACGCCGAACGCGCGCGACACCGCCTGCGGGCTGCGCGCGGCATAGGCCACGTCGACGGCCGGCGAGACCTTGTCGGCGTACTCGATCTCGGCCTCGGCCAGCGCCGAGCCGCAGTCGAAGCACCAGTGCACCGGCTTCACGCCGCGGGTGAGGTGGCCGTTGTCGACGATCCTGGCCAGCGCGCGGATCTCGTTGGCCTCGAAGCGGAAATCGAGCGTCTTGTAGGGGTTGTCCCAGTCGCCGATCACGCCCAGGCGCTTGAAATCGCGGCGCTGCAGTTCGATCTGCGATTCGGCGTACTCGCGGCACTTCTGCCGGAACTCGACCGCGTCGAGCTTCACCCCGACCTTGCCGTGCTTCTTCTCGATCGCGATCTCGATCGGCAGGCCGTGGCAGTCCCAGCCCGGCACGTAGGGCGCGTCGAAGCCGGCCAGGTACTTCGACTTGACGATGATGTCCTTGAGGATCTTGTTGACCGCGTGGCCGAGGTGGATCTGGCCGTTCGCGTAAGGCGGGCCGTCGTGCAGCACGAACAGCGGGCGGCCCCTGGCGTTCTCGCGCAGGCGCGCGTACAGGCCCTCGCGCTCCCAGCGCTCGAGCGTCGCCGGCTCGCGCTTGGGCAGGTCGCCGCGCATCGGGAACTCCGTCGCGGGCAACAGGATGGTGGACTTGTAGCGCTGGCTGTCGTTGTCGTCGGTCACGCGGTGGCCCGCCATGGGGAATGCTGCTGGAGGATGCGACGGGCGTCGTCGGCATCGCGATTCATCTGCGCGACTAGCGCCGGCAGGTCGGGGAACTTCTCTTCGTCGCGCAGGCGCGCGACGAACTCGACCTCGATGCGGCGCCCGTACAGGTCGCCATCGAAGTCGAACAGGTGCGCCTCGAGCAGCGGCTCGACGCCGCCCACGGTCGGGCGCGTGCCGAAGCTCGAGACTGAAGGCCATGGCTGGTCGGCAACGCCGTGCACGCGCGTGGCGTAGATGCCGCGCAGCGCCGGCACCTTGCCGCCGAAGCGCAGGTTGGCGGTGGGATAGCCCAGCGTGCGGCCGAGCCGCTGGCCGCGCACCACGCGGCCGGACACCGCATAGGGCCTGCCGAGCAGATGCGTGGCGCGGGCGAAATCGCCCTCCACCAGCGCCTGGCGGATGCGCGTGCTCGATACGCGCTCGCCGTCGAGCAGCAGCGGCGCGATCTCGCCGGCGGTGAAGCCGTGGTGCAGCCCTTCCCGGCGCAGCAGATCCAGGTCGCCGCCGCGGCGGTGGCCGAAACGGAAGCCCGGGCCGACCCAGACTTCCCGGGCCGACAACCGCCCCGCCAGCACGCGCTCGACGAAAGCCTCGGCCGGCATTGCCGACAGCCCGGCATCGAACCGCAGCAGGCCGACGCGGTCCACGTCCAGGGCCAGCAGGCCCGCCAGCTTGGCGCGCGGCGGCGACAGCCGCGGCGGCGGCGCATACGGCGCGAAGAACTCGCGCGGCAGCGGCTCGAAGC
>JAEXTE010000272.1 GCA_023453655.1 Pseudomonadota bacterium | reverse complement strand
GGCCTGGGCGCGGTAGGCGGCGTCATCGAGCTGGTACAGCGGCTGGCCCTGCTTGACCAGGCTGCCTTCGGTGAACAGGCGTTTGGCGACGATGCCATTGACCTGCGGGCGCACCTCGGCCACCTGGTAACCGGTGGCGCGGCCGGCCAGTTCGCGGGTCAGGGTGACCGGCTCGGCCTTGAGGGTGACCACGGTGACCTGCCCGGGGCCGCCGGCCTGCTGCGGCGGCTGCCCCCCGCAGGCGGCCAGGGCACCGGCGACCAGCAACGACAGGAGGACAGGGCGGAGAATCGATCGGCTCATGGCGGGAAGACTCGCAGAGAGGGAGAAGCCATGCGACCTGGCCGGCTCCGCTCCGGCGGGAGCAGGCGGCCAGCAGCGGCGCGCGCGGAAAACCCACGCACATTACCACGATCGGATGACGGGAAAAGAGCGCGAAAGGATACATACATGCATGTCTGTTTGTAAATTGCTAGAATTCAGACATGTTTCACATGGGCTGTGCACAACGGCAGCGCAATGGCACGCAAGAGCAAAGAAGACGCGCAGGCCACCCGCGAGGGCATCCTCGACGCGGCAGTGGCCTGCTTCCACGAACACGGCGTGGTCGCCACCACGCTGGCGATGATCGCCGCGCGCGCCGGCTATACCCGCGGCGCGGTGTACTGGCACTTCAAGAACAAGACCGAAGTGCTGGAAGCGATGATCGAGCGCGACCGCATGCCCTTCGTGCAGCGCCTGCAGCGCACCTACGCGCCGCAGCGGCAGACGCCGGTCCAGGACCTGCGCGCCGTCATCCGCGTCTCGCTGGCCGAACTGGCCGGCGATCCGCGCCAGCGCAGCCTGATGGAGATCCTGCTGCGCTGCGAACAGTCCAGCGAGAGCCAGAGCATCCAGTCCATGCAGCGCCAGAACTCGCAGGAGGAACTGGACATGGTCACCCGCGCGCTGGAGCGGGCGCGCGACCTGGGCCAGCTCCGCGCCGGCGTCGACGCCGCCACCGCCAGCCGCATGCTGCACATCAGCCTGACCGGCGCGCTGTACAACGCCATGGCCCAGCCGGAGGAGTACGACCTGGAACGCGACGGCCTGATGGTGATGGACGTGGTGCTGCAGGCCTATGTCCGCGAGGAAGTCTTCCAGCCGGGCGTGTTCCCGGACGAAGCCGACAGCGCCGGCTGGGACGCCTGACCCGGCATCGCCGCCATGGGTGCAGTCCGGGCCGCGGTTCACGGGCCGGCAAAGCGCCGCCTCCTGCACCTTGATGACTGCCCGCTGCATGCCGCGCGCATGCCGGCCCAAGTTCGCGACGCCCGGGCCGATGCACGGCGCGACCGGCATGGGGCCGGGAGAGAGGCAGACAGACAGGCGATGGACATACAGCGATACCACCACGACCACGCGCGGATCCTGGAACAGATCGACGCGCTGCGGGCTTTGGCGCGCGCAGGCGTGCGCGAGAATGCCGAGGAAATCGGCCAGCTGATCACCGGCACCGCCAGCCACATCAAGTTCCACCTGGCAGCCGAAGACCAGGTGCTCTACCCGACCCTGGCGCGCTGCGGCAAGGCGGACCTGGCGGCGATGAGCGAACGCTACCGGATCGAAATGCAGGGGCTGGCCGAAGCGTTCGCCGGCTTCGTCAGGCAATGGCGGGTACCGGCGCGGCTGGCCGCCGATCCGGAAGGATTCCGCCGCGACGCCAATACCGTGCTGCGGGCGCTGTTCGAACGCCTGCAACGCGAGAACGCCGAACTGTACCCGGCCGCCGAACGCGCCTGACGACACCGGCATGAACAACAACGGCGCCCGAGGGCGCCGTTTCCGTCGATGCGGTCCGTTTACAGGATGTAGCGGCTCAGGTCCGGATCCTGCACCAGCTCGCCCAGGTGGCCGTCGACATACGCGGTGTCGATGGCGAGGGTCTCGCCGTCGCGGTCCGGGGCCTCGTAGCTGAGCGTGTCCAGCAGCCGCTCCAGCACCGTATGCAGGCGCCGGGCGCCGATGTTCTCCTGGCGCTCGTTCACCTGCGCCGCGATCTCGGCCAGGCGCTCGACCGCCTCGTCGGCGAACGACAGCTGCACGCCCTCGGTGCGCAGCAGCTCGACGTACTGGCGCGTGAGCGCCGCACGCGGCTCGGTCAGGATGCGCACGAAATCGTCCTTGCTCAGCGCGGAAAGCTCGACGCGGATCGGGAACCGCCCCTGCATCTCGGGAATCAGGTCGCTGGGCTTGGCCAGGTGGAAGGCGCCCGAGGCGATGAACAGGATGTGGTCGGTCTTGACCGGGCCGTACTTGGTGCTGACGGTGGAGCCTTCGACCAGGGGCAGCAGGTCGCGCTGCACGCCTTCGCGGCTGACGTCGGCGCCCACGCCCTCGCTGCGCTTGGCCACCTTGTCGATCTCATCGATGAACACGATGCCGTGCTGCTCGCAGGCCTCGATCGCCGCCTCGCGCACTTCTTCCTCGTTGACCAGCTTGGCCGCCTCCTCCTCGATCAGCTGCGGGCGTGCCGCCTTGATCGAGAGCTTGCGCGCATGCGTCTTCGCGCCGCCGAGGTTGGCGAACATCTGCCGCAGCTGCTGGCCCATTTCCTCCATGCCGGGCGGGGTCATGATGTCGACGCCGACGTTGGCCGACAGCTCGAGTTCGATCTCGCGCTCGTCCAGCTCGCCGGCGCGCAGCTGGCGGCGCAGCTTCTGGCGCGTCTCCGATTCCTTCGACGACGGTTCGGCGCCGATATCGACGGTGGTCTGGCCGGCGAAGCCGAAGCCCGGCTGCGAGGCCTCGCGCCGCGGCAGCAGCGCGTCGAGGATGCGATCCTCGGCGCGCTCCTCGGCCTGGGTGCGCACCTTCTTCTTGGCCTGCTCGCGATACAGCTTGACCGCAGTGTCGGCCAGGTCTCGGATGATCTGTTCCACGTCCTTGCCGACGTAGCCGACCTCGGTGAAGCGCGTGGCCTCCACCTTCACGAACGGGGCGTTGGCCAGCGTGGCCAGGCGCCGCGCGATCTCGGTCTTGCCCACGCCGGTGGGGCCGATCATCAGGATGTTCTTGGGCATCACCTCGTTGCGCAGCTCGTCGGGCAGCTGCGCGCGGCGCCAGCGGTTGCGCAGCGCAATGGCGACCGCGCGCTTGGCGGCCTGCTGGCCGACGATGTGGCGGTCGAGCTCCTGCACGATCTCGCGCGGGGTCATGGTGGAGGAACTGGTATCGGTCATGGGCCTGTCTCTGGGCCGCAGCGCTTGCACGGCGCGGCGTGGTTCGGAATTCGGGGCAACGGATGCGCGCGCGGCGCGACGCCGGTCAGAGTTCCTCGACCACCACGTTGCGGTTGGTGTAGATGCAGATGTCGCCGGCGATCGCCAGCGCCTCGGTCGCGATGCTGCGCGCGTCGAGCTGCGTATGCGCCAGCAGCGCACGCGCCGCCGACAGGGCGTAGGAGCCGCCCGACCCGATGGCGATGATGCCGTCCTCCGGTTCGATCACGTCGCCGGTGCCGCTGATGATCAGCGAGGTGTCCTTGTCGGCCACCGCGAGCAGCGCCTCGAGCTTGCCGAAGCGACGTTCGGTGCGCCAGTCCTTGGCCATCTCGACCGCGGCGCGCTGCAGCTGGCCGTGCTTCTCCAGCTTGGACTCGAACAGTTCGAACAGGGTGAACGCGTCGGCCGCGGCGCCGGCGAAACCGGCCAGCACCTGGCCATCCTTGCCGAGCCGGCGCACCTTGCGCGGATTGCCCTTCATCACGGTGTGGCCGAGCGTCACCTGGCCGTCGCCGGCCACGGCGACCTTGCCGTCGCGGCGCACCGACAGGATCGTGGTGGCGTGGAATACGTTCGGGTTCTGGCTGGGATCCATGCGACCTCCGGGGGTGTCCGACGAAGGTGGGGACGCCCGGGGCGGGTTCAAGCGCGGGCCGGAGTCCGGACTCGCCGCCTCGCGGCGATCCTCCCGGACCTAGGGCGATCCGCGTCCGAGCCCGAGGCCGCGGCAAGCCACCCGTACGGGACATCGCCGACTGCCCCGCGCCGGCGGGCTGCGGCGTGGATCAGGCCCGGTTCGCGACGCAGGAAAAACAGCCGCGTCGCGCGTTGTGCAGGTGGATGAAGGCGATCTGCGGATCTTCGAACATCCGGTCCAGGCACCCGGCGACCTGTGGCCCGTCGACGA
>JAEXTE010000415.1 GCA_023453655.1 Pseudomonadota bacterium | reverse complement strand
CCTGCACCTGCACCTGCACCTGCACCCGCGCCTGCACCCGCGCCTGCACCGGCCGCGGCGCCGCCCACGCCGGGCGCGCCCGAAGCCACATCCGCGCCGCCCGCCCCCGCCGGCAAGCCCGGCTGGCGCGACCGCCTGCGCGGCACCATGTTCGCGCGCAGCGTCGGCGGACTGTTCTCGCGCAACCCGCGCCTGGACGACGACCTGCTCGACGAGATCGAGACCGCCCTGCTCACCGCCGACGTCGGCGTGGCCGCCACCACCGAACTGGTCGAAGGCCTGCGCAAGCGCCTGAAGGCGCGCGAATTCGCCGACGCCGCGGCGCTGCGTACCGCGCTGCGCGGCGAACTGGTCGCGATGCTGCGGCCGATCGCGCGGCCGCTGCAGATCGACGCGCGGGCGCGACCCTTCGTGGTGCTCACCGTCGGCGTCAACGGCGTCGGCAAGACCACCACCATCGGCAAGCTGGCGCGCCGCTTCCGCGACGAGGGGCGTTCGCTGATGCTGGCTGCAGGCGACACCTTCCGCGCCGCCGCGGTTGCGCAGCTGCAGGCCTGGGGCGAGCGCAATGGCGTGGCCGTGATCGCACAGGGCCAGGACGCGGACCCGGCTTCCGTCGCGTTCGACGCGCTGCAGGCGGCCAGGGCGCGCGACACCGAAGTGCTGATCGCCGACACCGCGGGCCGCCTGCATACCCAGCAGGGCCTGATGGCCGAACTGGGCAAGATCCGCCGCGTGCTGGGCAAGATCGATGCGTCCGCACCGCATGAGGTGCTGATGGTGATCGATGGCACCACTGGCCAGAACGCGCTGTCGCAGCTGCGCCAGTTCCACGCGGCGGTGAACGTCACCGGCCTGGTGGTGACCAAGCTCGACGGCACCGCCAAGGGTGGCGTGGTGTTCGCGCTGGCGCGCGAGTTCGGCATCCCGATCCGCTTTGCCGGCATCGGCGAGCGTCCCGAGGACCTGCGCGTGTTCGACGCCGAGGCCTTCGTGGACGCGCTGCTGCCCGAAAACCTCGGGTGAGCCTGCCGCCGCGCCCGGCCAGGCCGCCGCAGGCGCGCCGGCGCTGGCGACGGCTCCTCCTGCTGCTGCCGCCGTCGCTGCTGGGCCTGCTGCTCGTGCTCGCGCTGGTGGCATGGCTGGCGCTGCCGCCCGCACGCCTGGTGCCGATGGTGCTGGCGCGGATCGGAGCATCGATCGGCCTGGAGATCAGCGCCGAAGGCGATGCCGCCACGCGGCTGGGCCGCCATCCGCTGATCGTGGTGCGCAACCTGGTCGCACGCGAGCCGGGCGCGGAGCGTGCACTGTTGCGCGCGCGGCGCGTGGAAGTCGCGCTGCCCTGGCGCACCATCCGCGGCCTGGGCGATCCGCTTGCGCTGGTCCGCGTCGAACTCGACGGGCCGGTGCTCGACCTCCCCGCCCTGCAGCCATGGCTCGCCTCACGCCCGTCCGGCGAGGGCCGCCTGCCCACGCTGGAGGAAGGCCTGCACGTGCGCGACGGGCGCATCGACGGCGCGGGCTGGAGCGTCGAGGCGATGGAGCTGACGCTGCCCCGGCTGCGCGGGGATGCGCCGGTACGCGCGCGGGCTACGGGGCGCTACGACGACGGGGCCACGCGCGCGCCGTTCGCGCTCGCCGCGACCCTGCAGCGGCCCGAAAGCGGTCGCGGTTTCGCGGTGGTCGGCGCGATCGCGCCAGCGCGCGCCCGCTGGCGGCTGCCAATCCGCATCACCCTGTCCGGCGCCCTCCACTGGCAGGACCGGCTGGCCCTGCTGCCCGCCCGGTTCGGCGCAAGCGGGCGTTACCTCGCCGGGGAGACCGACATCCCGTTCGCGCTCGGACTGCACGGTCCGCTGCGCGCGCACGCGGGCGCATGGACCCTGCTTCCGGCCGGCATCGCGCTGCGCGGCGGCGGACTGGTGCCGGAACTCGATGCGCGTGGCGCGTTCGCGATCGGCCAGCGCCTGCGGCTGCAGATCGACGGCCGCATCGCGCACTGGCCCGAGGCCTGGCCGACCCTGCCGCCGCCGCTGGGCGCATCGCGACAGCCGCTGGCGCTATCGGCCGCCTATCGCGGCCCGTTCGATCTGAGTGCGCCACTGGCGCTGCGCGTGGCGCGCGACGACCTGCGCTTCGACGGGCGGCTCGACATCCCGGGGCTCGTCGACTGGGCATCCACGCTGGACCAGGGCGGCCTGCTGCCGCCGCTGGAGGGACGGCTGGAAGCCGAGGCGATGGAGATTTCCGGCGCGCGGCTGGAAGGCGTGCGGATCGAGTTCGAGGACGATGCGGAGACGGGCCCGTGAGCGACGCCCCCGTCGACCGTTACGCAAGCCGGCTGCTGCAGTGGTTCGACGTCTCCGGGCGCCACGACCTGCCCTGGCAGCATCCGCGCACGCCCTACCGGGTATGGCTGTCGGAGATCATGCTGCAGCAGACCCAGGTGCGGGTGGTCGTGCCCTACTTCGAACGGTTCGTTGCAGCCCTGCCGGACGTGGCCTCGCTCGCGGCGGCCTCGCTCGACGAAGTGCTCGCCCTGTGGTCCGGGCTCGGCTACTACGCCCGCGCGCGCAACCTGCACGCCGCGGCCCGGCGCTGCGCCGAACTGCACGGCGGCGAGCTGCCGCGCGATTTCGACGCGCTGCTGGCGCTGCCCGGCATCGGGCGCAGCACCGCCGCGGCGATCCTGTCCCAAGCCTGGGGCGACCGCTTCGCGATCCTCGATGGCAACGTCAAGCGCGTGCTGTGCCGCGTGCACGGCGTGGATGGCTGGCCCGGGCTGCCCGCGGTCGAGAAACGGCTGTGGACGATCGCCGACGCGCAGCTTCCCGGCGTGCCAGAGGGGCGCATGGCCGACTACACCCAGGCGCAGATGGATTTCGGCGCCACGCTGTGCACCCGCCACGATCCGGCCTGCATGCTGTGCCCGCTGCAGGACGATTGCGTGGCGCTGCGCACGGGCCGCGTCGAAGCCCTGCCCACGCCCAGGCCCGGCAAGCCATTGCCCGAACGCCAGGCCATCGCCTTGCTGATGCGCGACGCCGAAGGCCGCGTGCTCCTGCAGCGACGCCCGCCGACAGGCATCTGGGCCTCGCTCTGGTCGCTGCCGGAACATGCCGACAGCGATGCGGCGCGCGCGTGGTTCGACCGCCACGTCGGACCCGGCTATGACGAGGGCATGCCCCTGCCCGCCGTGGCGCACGCGTTCACCCACTTCCGCCTGAGCCTGCAGCCGCTCGCCTGGCAGCCGGTATCGCTGCGCGCCGCGGTGCGCGAGGACGCGAACCTGCGCTGGCTGGCACGCGACGCGCTGGCCTCGCTCGGCATTCCCGCGCCGATCCGCAGCCTGCTGGAAGCCGCGCCGGATCCCTGACCGGCTGGCTGGCGGTGGTCGATCGGTCCACGAGCGCCGCACGGGCCGCGCTCATACAATGGAGGCCGCCATCCATCCGAGCGCACGCCATGGCCCGCACCGTCTTCTGCAGTTACGAGCAACGCGAAACCGAGGGGCTCGACTTCGTGCCCTGGCCCGGCGAGCTGGGCAAGCGGGTGTTCGCCAGCATCGGCAAGCAGGCCTGGGCGGCGTGGCTGGCGCACCAGACGATGCTGATCAACGAGAACCGCCTGTCCCCGCTCGATCCCAAGCACCGTGCGTTCCTCGAAGAGGAAATGCAGAAGTTCCTGTTCGGCGGCGGCGCGGACAAGCCCGCAGGTTACGTGCCCGAGGGCTGAGCGGCTGAGCGAAACCGCGCTGTATCAGGAGCCGGCGTCGGCCTCGCGCTCCTGCACGCGCGCTTCGCGCAGTTCCCTCTCCGAGGCGCGCAGGGCCTTGACGTCGAGCGGGCGGATCTCCCGGATGTGGCAGGGCAGCCGCATCGCGCCCGCCCCCTGCGCGATGACCTTGTCGAAGCGCGCGTGCACCTGGTTCATCTGGCTGGTCAGGCCGATGGCCGGAGCGAACTCCAGGTCGTTGCAGGGCCCCTGCAGGCTCAGCAGCCAGGCTTCCGAGGGTTTCGTCCACACAGCGAGCGCGCTGTCGCCCAGTGGCGTCCAGCCGTTGATGCTGCCGAAGAAACGGAAACTTCCCACCGGTTCGCCGGCGTGCGACTGGTAGAGGGCGAGCTTCTCGGCGTCGCGCAGTCCGGTGTCGGACGCACAGGCCGACAGCGCCATCGCTGCGGCCAGCGCCGCCCCCGCCCAGGAATTCCTGCTGCCCATCGTGGCCTCCCGCGGCAACCGCCGCATTGTCCCGGTTGGATTCATGATGCGCCGCGGCCGGCGCGCCGGCATCAGGAGCCGTCCGGGGGTTCAGCACCGGGTCGGCATCGCTCGCGGGAGGGGCGGATGCGACAATGCACCGATGCATCCATCGCGCAGTCGGCATGACGTCCATCCCTGGTGAGTCCCGCTTCGGCACCGTCATCGTCGGCGGCGGGGCGGCCGGCGTCCTGGTCGCCATCCGGCTGCTGATGGACCGGCGCGAGGCCGGGCCTGTCGCGGTCGTCGAACCCGATGCGGTGCTCGCGCGCGGCGCGGCCTATGCCACCGGGCGCGAGGAACACCTGCTCAACGTAGTCGCCGGACGGATGAGCGCGATCGCCGAGCAGCCCTCCCATTTCGTCGATTTCCTGGCGCAGGACGGCGCAGGCGACCAGCCCGGCCTGGCCGACCGCTTCGCCCCCCGCCGCGACTACGGCCGCTACCTGCGGCACGCCCTCGCCTCCCTGCCGGACGGGCGCGCGCCTGTGCACCTGCGCGAGCGCGCGGTGGACATCGAGCGCGATGGCGAAGGCTTCGTCGTCCACCTCGGCTCCGGCGCCCGCATCGCCGCGCGCCACGTGGTGCTCGCAGTGGGCAATGCGCCTCGCCCCCTCCCCGACTACCTGCAGCATCCAGGCATGCGCCTGGCCGAGGCCTGGGACTACGAGGCCGTGCAGGCGATCGAACCCGGCGCCGCGGTCTGCATCCTGGGTTCCGGTCTGAGCATGGTGGATGCGGTACTCAGCCTCGATGCCCGCGGCCACCGGGGCCCGATCCATGTGTTGTCGCGGCACGGGCTGATGCCGTTGGCGCATGCGCGCACCGGTCCGCAGCACGGCCAGGGCGTGGACGACCTGCTGCCGCTGGGCATCCTCGAACGCTGGCGCATGCTGCGCCGGCGCGTCGCCGACGCCGTCGCCGCGGGCGAACCCTGGCAATGGAGCTTCGACCGGCTGCGCCATCACGGCCAGGCCCTGTGGCGATCGCTCGACGACCGCCAGCGTCGCCGATTCCTGCGGCACGCCGTGCGCTACTGGGACATCCACCGCCACCGCATCGCGCCGCAGGTGGCCGACACGCTCGCGCGCCTGCGGGACACGGGCCAGCTCCAGGTGAGCCCGGGCCGGCTGCGTTCGATCAGCGCCGACCCGGCGGGCGGCAGCCAGGTGCATTTCCGTCCGCGCCACAGCCAGCGCGAGCGCATGCTGCGCGCGGACTGGATCGTCAACGCCACCGGCGTGGAAACCAATATCGACCTGCGCCCGGGCGCGCTGCTTGCGGCATTGCGCGAGCGCGGCATGGCCCTGCCGGGGCCGCAGGGACTGGGCCTGGCGAGCAGCGACATCGGCCACGTGCTCGACCGCCGCGGCCAGCCGGATCCCGCGCTCTACGTGCTGGGGGCGCTGCGCATCGGCGACCTGTGGGAAAGCATCGCCATCCCCGAATTGCGCGAGCAGGCGCGCGACATCGCCGCGTCCATCCTGGACGCCGGGACGAAGGCGTAGGGAATCCGGGTCGGCCGCGCAGGGCCTCAGCCGCAGGTCGCGATGACCACCGAAGTGCCGCTCCCCATCGGCACCAGCACCGCCGTCGGGCGGCCGGTTTCCACGTAGCGGCGCGAGGCCAGCGTGTGCGCTTCCTCGATCGCCTGCAGCTTGGTGGGAAGGTAGGGCGCCTCGGCCTCGGCAACCCCCTGGCCGCGCACCCGCCAGCCTCCGCAGGAGGCCTCGATCTCGAACAGTTCGCGCATCATGGTCCGGCACCTTCAGAAAAAGGCGCCCCGGCTGGTCTGGCGTCCGGCCCGACCCGCGTCCCTGCAGCGCCATACTCCGATGCGCGCTGCCGGGGCAGGAGCAAGCTTGCGCCGCCGGTCACGTTTACGCTGTCAGGCAGCCGCCCGA
>JAEXTE010000015.1 GCA_023453655.1 Pseudomonadota bacterium | reverse complement strand
CGCCAGCGCCTGGTCGGTGCGTGCCCGCAGGGCGGACTTGTTGCCGGCGTCCGTGGCGGCGGCGATCAGCCGGTCGGCCGGCAGCCCGAGGTCGCCCAGCAGTTCCCGCATCGCGCCGCCCTCGTCGATCTCCCGGTCGAGCGCGAAGGCCGCGTGCATCGCGCGGCGGCAGAATGCGCCCATCCAGGCCTGGCCGACGCCCAGCGTGGCAATGCGCATGGGCAGCAGCGCGCGCCGCGGAAATACCGAGGGCCGCCGGAACGGCAGGCCGTGCAGCCGGCAGCGGCGCTCCATGTCGCGCCAGACATAGCGTCCCTTGGCCGGATGCTCGAACAGCGGCGCCTCGCCCCGGCCCATCGCCCTGAACACCGGCCCGAGCAGGAACGGTCGCCAGTGCACGACCACGTCCTGCGCCGCGGCCAGCGCCTCGACCCGCATCGCCGCCGGGTAGCAGTAGTTGCTGGCAAAGTCGAACCAGAATTCCAGCGCGGCCGTGCTCATCCCGCCTCCCTCACATGCACAGGCCCGACAGCCAGGCACCCAGCCACAGCGACATGTCGCGTGGCGCCAACCAGCCGCGGAACGCGACCGCGCACAGCGCCACGACCAGGCAGGCGGCCAGCGCCTGCAGCGCGCGCAGCCGTGGCGCCCGGATCCTCACCGCGCCACCGCCGTCGCATAGACCACGCGCCGGTCGTCGATCGGCCAGTGCAGCGCGGCCGCCGCCAGTCCCAGGGCCACCGCGCCCAGCCAGACCGCGTCGTAGGAGCCGGTTGCCTCGTAGAAGAGCCCGCCCATCCACACGCCGAGGAACGAACCGAGCTGGTGGCCCATGAAGACGAAGCCGAACAGCGTGGCGAGATAGCGCATGCCGAACGCACGCGCCAGCACGCCGGTAGTCAGCGGCACCGTTCCCAGCCAGAGCAGGCCCATCACCGCGGCGAAGACGTACACGCCGGCCATGCTGGGCGGCAGCGCCACGAACGCCGCGATGGCCAGCGCGCGTACCAGGTAGATCGCGGCAAGCAGGCGCTTCTGCCGCAGGCGCCCGCCCAGCACGCCGCAGGCCCAGGTGCCGACGATGTTGGCCAGGGCGATGGTCGCCAACGCCGCAACGCCGGCGCGCGGACCAAGGCCACGGTCGATCAACCAGGCCGGCAGGTGGGTGGCGATGAAGGCCAGCTGGAAACCGCAGGCCAGGAAGCCGGCGTTGAGCATCCAGAAGCCGCGATGCGAGCGCACCACCTGCAGCGTGGCCCGCAGCGACTGCGGCTCCTCGCCCTGGTCATGCCGGGTGGCTGGCGCGTCCCGCAGGGGCAGCGCCAGCGGCAGCGCGGCTGCGGCCAGCACCGCCAGTCCCAGCAGCGCGGACTGCCAGCCGAAGGCGGCGATCAGTTCCTGCACGGCCGGCACCATCAGGAACTGGCCGAGGCCGCCGATGGCACCGCTGATGCCGATCGCCCAGGGCCGTCGCGCCTCCGGCACCAGCCTCCCCACCGCGGCATAGATCACTCCGAACGCGGTGCCGGCCAACGCGATGCCGACGAGCACGCCGGCAGACAGGACGAATGCGGCCGGGCTGCCCGCCCAGGCCATGCCGCACAGGCCCAGCGCGTAGCACAGCAGGCCCGTTGCCACGACGCGCACCGTGCCATGGCGATCGGCCACCAGCCCGGCGAGCGGCTGCACCAGGCCCCAGGTGAGGTTCTGCATCGCCAGCGCCAGCGCGAACAGCTCGCGCGACCAGCCCCGCTCCAGGGTGACCGGCAGCAGGAACAGCCCCTGCACGTGGCGCGCACCCAGCGCCAGGCCCATGACGATGCCGCCGGCCAGCACGATGGTCCACGGGCGCGGCAGCCAGTGCGTGCCGGCCATGGATGCGTCCGGGGAATCCGCCGGCCTGTCCTCCTGCATCGCTCCGCTCCCGCCTGCCGCTTGTTTCGTGCACTATCGGCTGCAAAGACAGACCCGTTCAAGCGAGTTTTTCGACTGCCAGCATTCACCACAGGAATGCCAATGGAGCTGTCCCGGCTGCCTTCGCTGGACCTGCTGCGCGGCTTCGTCGCGGTCGGCCGGCGCCTGAGTATCACCCTCGCCGCGCAGGACCTGTATCTCACCCAGTCCGCGGTCAGCCGACAGGTCCAGGCGCTGGAGCGACAGCTTGGCACGCGCCTGCTCACCCGCGGCCATCGCGCGATCGGCTTCACCCCGGAGGGCGAAGCGCTGTTCCGCAGCGCCGACGCCGCCATCCGCCAGTTGCAGGACGCGGCCGCCGAAGCGGCCGCGCGCGGCGCGGTACGCACGGTGACGGTGAGTACGACGATCGGCTTCACCGCACTGTGGTTGATGCCGCGACTCGGCGGGTTCCAGGCACGCCAGCCGCGGCTGGACGTGCGCATCTCTGCGCACAACCAGGTCATGGACCTGCGCCAGGGCGGAATCGACCTGGCGGTGCGCTATACCACCGCATCGCAGGCGCCATCCGGCGCGACCCTGCTGTTCGAGGAGACCGTGGTTCCCGTGGCCAGCCCGGCGCTGCGGATCGGCCGCCTGCGCGGCGGGCGCCTGCCGGCCTCGGTAACCCTGCTGGAGTTCGAGGAACGCTACCCATGGCTGCGCTGGCAGCACTGGCTGGCAAGCGGCACCCGCCAGGACACGTCGACCCGCAGGATCCTGCATTTCAACCAGTACGACCTGGTGATCCAGGCGGCCCTGGCCGGCCAGGGCGTCGCGCTGGGGCGGCGGGAACTGGTCCTGCCGATGCTGCGCGACGGGCGTCTGGTGGAACTGGCGCCGCCGCGGCCGGGGGAGACCGGCGGCTACGGCTACTGGCTGGTACAGGCGGAGCGGATGCCTCGCCCGGACGTCGGACAGGTCGCCGACTGGATCCGGGCCGAGGCCGCGCTGCAGCGGGCGAATGGCGGCCGATGATCCGCTCCACGTTCCGCGGTCCGATCGATGGCGGCCCGCCGATGCCGGCGCGGCGCCTTGCGTCCGGCCACCGCACCGGCATGCCGAAGTTGAAGGTCGCCTGTCGCATCCCTTGCGCGTGCGTTAACGGAGGACCCTGTTTTCTCCCGCGGTTCACTCCTGCGCCATTACGGTCCTCGCCAAGCCCACCAACGGGAGACCGCCTGATGAAACCCCTGCTGCTTGCCGGCGCGCTGATGCTGGCGATCCCGGGCGCGGCCGTGGCCGATCCGCCCTGGAAGCCGGGCCACCATGGCCCGGGCAAACACCACAACGCGCGCCATTACGAGAAGGACCGTCGCAAGGCCGAGCGCGAATACTGGAAGGATCGTCAGAAGGCGGAACGCCAGTACCAGCGCGACCTCGCCCGCGCCGAGCGCCGCTGGGCACGCGGGCAGTACCTGCCGCGCAGCTACCTGGCCGACACCTACTACGTGCGCGACTACCGCGCCTACGGCCTCGCCGCGCCGCCGGCCGGCTATACCTGGGTACGCCCGGACCCGCGCGACGACAGCTACTACATGGTGCAGCTGGCGACGGGCCTGATCGAACAGATCTTCGGCCCGTAATCCCGGACCGATCGAAAGGGCGGCCTGCGGGTCGCCTTTTTCATGCACGACTCCGCGCGACACGGGGCAAGGCAGGCTTCAGCGCCGGCCTATACTGGCCCGCATGACGCGCTCGTCGCCCCTGTTGCGGCCAATGCTGCCGCTCGCCCTCGCGGCCATGCTGCTGGCGGTCGCCGCACCCGCGGTGAGCTGGGTGCTGTCGGCCGCGGGCTGGCAGGCCGCTCCGGTGCTGCTGGAGATGTGCACCACCAGCGGGCTGCGGCTGATCGCGTTACACATGCGCCAGGGTGAGCCGCAGGATCCCCCGCCCGCACCGCAGCCATCGATGGACGACGCCTGCGGCTACTGCACGCTACCCCCGCCCGTGCCCAGGGCGACGGCGGCAGCGATTGCACCCCCGGGCTGGCATGCGTCGTTCGCAGTAGCCGCCCATGCCGCTCCGCCGGTCCGGACCTGGCGCAACCGGCATGGACTGGGCGCGCGGGCGCCGCCGCTCTCATCCTGATCGCGCCGGGAAGCAGGCCATGCGCTTGCCCGGCCCGTTCCTTGCTTCTGCCGCGGCGCAGCCGCGCCCCGACCCGCCCCCCATGCCGGACAAGTTTCTTGCCGGCGCCGCGGCGCTCCTCGTGCGCGCGCCGGCACACAGACCGATGGAGAATCCCATGACACACACGACAGGCTGGACGCTGGCGATCGCCCTGCTGGCCGCGCTGACCGCATGCGAACGGACCGGTACCGCCGTGGACGCGGCGCCCGCCACCACCGGTGCGCAGTCCGGTACGGCCGCCATCGATGCACAGCCGGCCACGGCGGGCATGACGATCGCGCAGGCCTGGGCGCGCGCCACACCGCCGAATGCGCCGGTCGCAGCCGGCTACGTCACCCTGCGCAACGACAGCGGCAGCGACGATCGCCTGCTCGAGGTCCGCAGCGAGGCGGTGGACCGCGTCGAGATCCACGAAGTCCGGCACGAGGACGGTATGGCGCGCATGCGCCAGCTGCCGGACGGACTGCCCGTGGCCGCCGGCGACACGCTCGCGCTGCGCCCCGGCGGCTACCACTTGATGTTCATCGGTCCCGGCGACGGCTTCATCGAAGGCAGCCGCATCCGGGCGACGCTGGTGTTCCAGCGGGCGGGGAATGTCGGGGTCGAGTTCGAGGTGCGGGCGCTTGCCGCGGCCGCACCCGAGGAACACGATCACCACTAGGCCAGGAATTGACCGGACGAAGAATATGCAGAAAACCGGGATATCGGCATAATCCATATGGATCACGTTATAGGACCCCGCCGTGCCCAACCCGCCCTGGTTCGTCCGCGCGCGCCTGAAGACGCGCCAGCTGATGCTGCTGATCGCCATCGAGGAACAGGGCAACATCCATCGCGCGGCGGAGTCGCTGAACATGTCGCAGCCGGCGGCCTCCAAGCTGCTCAAGGACCTCGAGGACCTGATCGGGGTACCGCTGTTCGACCGGCTGCCGCGCGGCATGCGCGCCACCTGGTACGGCGAGAGCATGATCCGCCACGCCCGCATCGCGCTGGCCAGCCTGGGCGAGGCGGGGGCTGAGATCGAGGCGCTCAAGGCCGGGCATGCCGGCAACGTCAGCATCGGCGCGATCGCCGGGCCGGCGATGACCCTGCTGCCGCCGACGCTGGCGCGGCTGCACCGCGAGTATCCCGACCTGCGCGTGTCGGTGCTGGTGGAAAGCAGCGACGTGCTGCTCGAGCAGCTGGCGCAGAACCGCATCGACCTGATGATCGGGCGCCTGTTCCCGCGCCACGACACGCGCAACCTGCAGTACGAGCCGCTGGCCGAGGAGGACGTGTGCGCGGTCGCGCGCGCCGACCATCCGCTGCTCGCGGGGGGCCGGCCCTCGCTGGCCGAGCTGGCCAAGGCGAGCTGGGTCGTCCCGCCCGAAGGCAGCGTGCTGCGCCACCGCTTCGAGCTGATGTTCCAGAACGCGGGGCTGCAGCCACCGCGCCAGGTGATCGGCACCGCCGCGCTGGTGCTGGTGCCGCGCCTGCTGGAAGGCAGCGACCACCTGGCGGTGGTGCCGGTGGACGTGGCGCGCCATTACGCCGGCTACGGCATGGTGCGGCAGCTGCCGGTGGAGCTGTCGTGCCGGATGGACTCGTTCGGCTTCATCACCCGCACCGACTGGCTGCTCTCGCCGGGGGCGCGCACCGTGCTGGCGTCGCTGCGCGACGTGGCCGGCGAGGTCTACGGCGCCGCGTCCGCGGGCTGACCCGGAGGCGCAGCGCGGGGTCCAGGTACGTGGCGACCCGAGGGTGCCCTCATTCCGGGCGAGGAAAGGGCTCCCCGCTCCCGCAACGCGTCGCCGGGCGGCTCCCGGCGCGACGCCCGGGGCGCAGCGGCATACAGGGACGGGTATCGATACCCCCGCAATTGTTATTTTTCGCGCATGTATCGCGTCGGTAGCATCGTTCCCGCATCGCCGTGACCGCCTGCGGGCGCGGCCGGACATTCCTTACACGGGCAGGATCGCCGACCGCATGAGCGCACCCAACAAGCCGGCACGCCGCAGCCAGCAGTGGTTCGGGCGCGACGGCAAGCAGGGCTTCTACTACCGCAGCTGGCTCAAGGGCCTGGGCCTGCCGCACGAGATGTTCGACGGCCGGCCGGTGATCGGCATCTGCAACACCTGGTCGGAGCTCACGCCCTGCAACAGCTCCTTCCGCGAGCTGGCCGAGCACGTCAAGCGCGGTGTGTACGAGGCCGGCGGCCTGCCGCTGGAGTTCCCGGTGATGTCGCTGGGCGAGACCCAGATCCGCCCGACCGCGATGCTGTTCCGCAACCTCGCCTCGATGGACGTGGAGGAATCGATCCGCGCCAATCCCATCGACGGCGTGGTGCTGCTGATGGGCTGCGACAAGACCACCCCCTCGCTGCTGATGGGCGCGGCCAGCGTGGACCTGCCGACGATCGGCGTGTCCGGCGGGCCTTCCCTGTCGGGCAACTGGCGCGGCAAGCCGGTGGGTTCGGGCACCGGCGTGATCGAGATGTCGGAGATGGTGCGCGCCGGCACCCTCAGCCAGGAGGAATTCAACGAGGCCGAGGCCTGCATGCAGCGCTCCAAGGGCAGCTGCATGACCATGGGCACGGCCTCGACGATGGCCTGCATGGTCGAGGCGATGGGCATGTCGCTGCCGGAAAACGCGGCCATTCCCGCGGTCGACGCGCGCCGCTTCCGGCTGGCACACCTGTCGGGCCGCCGCGCGGTGGAAATGGTGCGCGAGGACCTGCGCATGTCGAAGGTGCTCACCCGCCAGGCCTTCGCCAACGCGATCCGCGCCAACGCGGCGATCGGCGGTTCGACCAACGCGGTGATCCACCTGCTGGCCATCGCCGGGCGCCTGGGCGTGCAGCTCACGCTCGACGACTGGGACGCGATCGGCTCGCGCCTGCCGTGCCTGGTCAACCTCAAGCCGTCGGGCCAGTACCTGATGGAGGATTTCTACTACGCCGGAGGGCTGCCGGCGGCGCTGCGCGAGATTTCCGCGCACCTCGACCTGGACGCGATGACGGTCAACGGCCGCACGCTGGGCGAGAACATCGCCGACGCGCCGTGCTGGAACCAAGACGTGATCCGGCCGCTGGCCGAGCCGCTTCGCCCCGAGGCCGGCATCGCCGTGCTGCGCGGCAACCTGGCGCCCGACGGCGCGGTGATCAAGCCATCGGCCGCCTCGCCGCACCTGCTGCGCCACCGCGGCCGCGCGGTGGTGTTCGAGGACATCGACGATTTCAAGGCGCGCATCGACGACGAGGCGCTGGAGGTCGACGCCGACAGCATCCTGGTGCTGAAGAACTGCGGCCCGCGCGGCTATCCGGGCATGGCCGAGGTCGGCAACATGCCGCTGCCGCCGAAGCTGCTGCGCCAGGGCGTCACCGACCTGGTGCGCATCTCCGACGCGCGCATGAGCGGCACCGCCTACGGCACCGTGGTGCTGCACGTCTCGCCCGAGGCGGCCGCAGGCGGGCCGCTGGCGCTGGTGCGCGAAGGCGACATCATCGAGCTGGACGTGGAAGCCCGCCGCCTGCACCTGGACGTGGCCGACGAGGAGCTGGCCCGGCGCCGCGCCGACTGGACGCCGCCGCCCGCGCCCGCGCGCGGCTGGAGCAAGCTCTACGTCGACCACGTGCAGCAGGCGCACCTGGGCGCCGACCTGGATTTCCTGGTGGGCGGCAGCGGCGACACCGTCGCCGGGGATTCGCACTGAGGCTTCGCGCTTCGCGCGCGTCCCGGTTGCTGCCGCCGGCCTGCCTGCGCGGGAGCCGCTGATGCACGAGCCGATCCAATCACCGCAGCGCCGTCGCCTGCTCGCCGCCGCCGGCGCGGGACTGATGCTGCCGGCAGCCGGCGCCCTGCCCGGCTTCGCATCGGCAAGCCCTGGGGTCGCCGCCGTTCCCTTCCCGCTTGCGGACATACGCCTCTCCGATGGACCGTTCGCGCACGCGAACGCGCTCAACCGCCGCTACCTGGCCGCGCTCGACGTCGACCGCCTGCTCGCGCCGTATCGCATCGAGGCCGGCCTGCCCTCGCCCGCGCCGAAATATCCGAACTGGGAATCGATGGGCCTGGATGGCCATACCGCAGGCCACTACCTCTCGGCGCTCGCGCAACAGGCGGCGCAGGGCGACGACGAGCTGCGCCGGCGCCTGGACGCGATGGTGCAGGCGCTGGCCGAGGTGCAGGAAGCCAACGGCGATGGTTACCTGGGCGGCGTGCCCAACGGGCGCCGGCTGTGGGACCGCGTCGCCTCGGGTGCGTTCGAGGCCGAGGCCTTCTCGCTCGATGGCGCCTGGGTGCCGTTCTACAACCTGCACAAGATGTTCGCCGGCCTGCGCGATGCGCACCTGGTGGCCGGGAACGCGCGGGCGCGCGAGCTGCTGGTGCGCTTCGCCGACTGGTGCGGGGGACTCGTCGCCGGGCTCGACGACGACAGGCTGCAGCGCATCCTCGACACCGAACACGGCGGCATGAACGAGGTGCTGGCCGACGTGTCCGCCATCACCGGCGACCGGCGCTACCTGGCGCTGGCGCGGCGCTTCTGCCACCGCGCCATCCTCGATCCGCTGCTGCGCCGCGAGGACCGGCTCGATGGCCTGCACGCCAACACCCAGATTCCCAAGGTGATCGGCTTCGCGCGCATCGGCGAGCTCGACGACGAGCCGGCCTGGATCGATGCTGCCCGCTTTTTCTGGGAGACCGTGGCCCTGCGCCGCAGCGTCGCCTTCGGCGGCAACAGCGCACGCGAGCATTTCCATCCGGCCGATGATTTTTCGCCGATGCTGGCCTCGCGCGAGGGGCCGGAAACCTGCAACAGCTACAACATGCTCCGCCTGGCGGCGCTGCTGCATCGCCTGCGGCCCGATCCGCGCTACCCGGAGTTCCAGGAGCGCGTGCTGTTCAACCACATCCTCTCCACCCAGCATCCCGGGCATGGCGGCCTGGTCTACTTCACCCCGATCCGGCCGCGCCACTACCGCGTCTACTCGCAGCCGGAGCAGTGCTTCTGGTGCTGCGTGGGCACCGGCATGGAGAACCACGGCCGGCACGGCGCCTTCGTCTATGCGAAGGGCGAGGATGCGCTGGCGGTGAACCTGTATGTCGCATCGACCCTGCACTGGCGCGAGCGCGGCCTGGTGCTGCGGCAGGACACGGGATTTCCGGACGAAGCGGGCAGCCGCCTGCGCCTGCAGCTTGAGCGCCCGCAGGCATTCGCACTGCAGCTGCGCCACCCGCAATGGCTGCAGGGTCCCCTGGTGGTGCGGGTCAATGGCCGGCGCTGGCCGCTGGATTCGACGCCGGGCGGCATGGCGGTGGTCGCGCGGGACTGGCGGGACGGCGACGAGGTCGCCGTCGAGCTGCCGATGGCCACGCGGATCGAGAACCTGCCGGACGGCTCGGACTGGGTCGCGGTGATGCACGGGCCACTGACGCTGGCCGCGCGCACCGGCGCGGACGCCATCGAAGGCCTGGTGGCCGACGACGGCCGCGGCAGCCACATCGCGCCCGGGCCGTACCTGCCGCTGGACGGTGCGCCGATGCTGGTCGGCGAGCGCGCCGACCTGGCCAGGCACATCCGTCCCGTACCCGGCGAGCCGCTGGCCTTCGACGCGTCGGCGCTGATCCGTCCCGGTGCGTTCCGCACGCTGCGACTGGAGCCCCTCTTCCGCGTGCACGACGCGCGCTACATGGTCTACTGGCGTACCACCACGCCGGCGGAATATCCGGCCGTGGTGGCGGCGATCAAGGCGAGCGAGCGCGAACGCCAGGCGCTGGAGGCGCGCACGCTCGACCAGGTGCAGCCGGGCGAACAGCAGCCCGAGGTCGACCACGCCTACGAAGGGCGCGAGTCGAACACGGGCATGCTGATGGGCCGCGCCTGGCGCGATGCCGGCGCCTGGTTCGGCTACCGGTTGCGGGCCCGCCGCGAAGCTGCCGGCGATGCGCCGCTCGCGCTGGCGCTCGAACTGTTCGGCGGCGACTGGAACGTCGCGATGGACGTCGAGGTCGCGGACCGCAGGCTGGCGACGGTGGACATCTCCGGGACAGGCACCGACGAATTCCGCCTGCGGCAGGTGGCGCTTCCGCCCGACCTGTCCGCGCTGGCGCGCCGCGACGGTATCGCGGTCCGTTTCGTCGCGCGCGGCGGCCGCCGGACGCCACGACTGTTCGGTTTGCGCCTGCTGGAGGCGACGGGTGACTAGGCCATGGCGCTCAGTCGCCGGCCAGCGCTTCGCGCAGCAGCGCGCGGATCAACGGCTGGACCTGCGCGGCCTTCGCCGCGTCCCAGGCGAACGACGCCTCGTCCATGTACACGCGCTGGCTGATCTCCAGCTGCACCGCCTCGATGCCACGCGCGGGATCGGCGTAGTGCCGGGTGATATGGCCGCCGCGGAAGCGCCCGTTGTGCACCCAGTCGTAGCGCGACTGCGCCGCCAGCGCCGTTTCCAGCCGCCGCCGCAGGCGCTCGCCCGCGCTGGCGCCGCCCGCGGTCCCGAGGTTGAGGTCGGGCAGGCGTCCTTCGAACAGGAACGGCAGCTCGCCGCGGATCGAATGGCCTTCCCACAGCACCACGCGGCCGTGCGCCGCATGCAGGCGTTCGAGTTCGCCGCGCAGCGCGTCGTGGTAGGGCCGCCAGTAGCGTTCCACCCGCGCGCGCACCTCGTCCTCGTCCGGCGCCTGACCGTCGAGATAGACCGGCCCGCCGTCGAAGCGCACCAGCGGGCACAGTCCGGTGGTGTTCTGGCCCGGGTACAGCGAGACGTCGTCCTCGCCTCGGTTGAGGTCGATCACGTAGCGCGAATGGCGCGGCACCAGCACCGAGGCGCCAAGCGCGCGCGCGAAGTCGTACAGGCGCGCGATGTGCCAGTCGGTGTCGGGCACGCGCCGCGCATCCGGCGTCAGCCGCGCGGCGATGCCGTCCGGCACCAGGGTGCCGTCGTGCGGCAGGCTGACCAGCAGCGGTGCGGTGCCGCGATGCAGGGTGTAGATGTCCATGACCCGGATTGTACGGGCGTGCGCCAGCCGCGGTCGCGGGACCCGCGCCACGAGGCGCAGTTCACGCGTGCCGACCTCCAACATGCCCCCCTCTTCGCGCCCAGTCCCTGGCGCTCCCTCGACCGGACTTTCCAATGAAACAGCTGTTGCTGATCCCCTGCCTGCTGCTGGCCGCCTGTTCCACCACCACTCCGGCGCCCGGTGCAGCCGCCGCCAATCCGCTGTTCACCGACCGCCATACCGCCGACCCGGCGCCGCTGGTCGTAGGCGACACGCTCTACCTCTACGTCGGCCACGACATGGCCCGCGGCGACGAGATGTTCAACATCGTCGAATGGCGGGTGTATTCGACCACCGACATGGCCCGCTGGACCGACCACGGCGCGGTCATGAAGCCGACCGACTTCAAGTGGGCCAGCCGCGACGCCTGGGCCTCCCAGGCGATCGAGAAGGACGGGAAGTTCTACTTCTACACCACCGTCGAGCACGACCAGACCCGGCCGGGCAAGGCCATCGGCGTGGCGGTATCGGACAGCCCCACCGGCCCGTTCGTCGACGCGCGCGGCAGCGCCCTGGTGAGCAACGACATGACGCCGCAGGGCCCGCACACCTGGGACGACATCGACCCGACCGTGTTCATCGACGACGACGGCACGGCCTGGCTGATGTGGGGCAACGCCAACTTCTACTACGCGCGGCTCAAGCCGAACATGGTCGAACTCGATGGCCCGATCCTGCAGGCCGAATTGCCCAAGTACGTCGAAGGGCCGTGGGTACACAAGCGCGGCGACACCTACTACCTGACCTACGCCTCGATGGACAAGTCGGTGTCGGAGGACGAACTGGTCTCCTACGCCACCGCGCCGGCGATCACCGGCCCCTGGAAGTATCGCGGCGAGATCAGCGGCCCAGCGGAGAACAGCTTCACCATCCATCCGGGGATCGTGGAGTTCAAGGGCCAGTGGTATTTCTTCTACCACAACGGCGTGCTGACGGTGGGCGACCAGGGCGGCGCGCTCGGCCGCCGCGCGGTGGCGGTCGAACACCTGTACTACGACGCCGACGGCGGCATCGTGCCGATCGAGCACACCCGCGAGGGCGTGTCGGTGCCGCGCAGGCATTGAGACTCGGCGAACGGTCGCCGCCGGAGCCGGCGGCGGCACGCTGCACTCAGCGCATCAGCACCACTTCCTCGGCGCTGGTGGGATGGATCGCGACGGTATCGTGCAGGTCGGCCAGGGTGATGCCGCGCTTGAGCGCCACCGCGAAGCCCTGCAGGATCTCGTCGGCGCCCTCGCCCAGCAGGTGGATGCCGGCCACGCGCCGCTCCTCGCCCACGCACACCAGCTTGAACAGGCTGTGCTGCGGGCGATCGACCAGCGCCTGGCGCATCGGCCGGAACACGCTGCGGTACACGTGCACCGCGCCATCGCCATGCTGCTCGCGCGCCTGCGCCTCGGTCAGGCCCACGCCGGCCACGGGCGGATGCGAGAACACCACGGTGGGGATGTTGTCGTAGTCCAGGCGCGCCCCGGGCTGTCCGCCGAACACGCGATCCATGGCGCGACGCGCGGCGGCGATCGCCACCGGCGTCAGCGTCATCTTGCCGGTCACGTCGCCGACCGCGGCGATGTGCGGCACGCTGCTGCGCTGGCACGCATCCACCACGATGTCGCCGCGCGCATCCAGTTCCACGCCCGCCTCTTCCAGGCCGATGCCGCGGCTGTTGGCCACGCGCCCGGTGGCGAGGAACACGTGCGCGTACGCGTCGCTGGCGTTCCCGGCCGCGTCGCGCAGGCGCAGCGCGCCGGCCTCACCCTCGATCGCCGCGAGATCGAATCCGAAACGCAGGCCGATGCCCTGCTGGCGGTAGTTCTCCTGCAGGCGTTCCGCCAGTTCCGCATCGGCGTGGCTGAGCAGGCGCTGGCTGCGCGCATGGATGTCGACGCGGCAGCCCAGGGCCTGCAGCACGCCGGCCAGCTCCACGGCGATATAGCCACCGCCGACCAGGGCCACGCGGCCCGGCGGCGCGTGCAGGGCAAAGAAATCGTCGGAGACTTCCGCCAGTGCCGCGCCCGGCACGTCCGGCCGCTGCGGATGCGAACCGGTGGCGACCAGGATGTTGGCCGCGCGCAGGCGCGTGCCGTTCCCGCATTCCACCGTGTGCGCATCGAGCAGCCGGCCACGCGAGGGCAGCAGCACGATGCCGTCGCCGTCCAGGCGCCGGCGGTAGCTGGCATGGATGCCGTGGATGTAGCGCTGGCGGCTGGCGACCAGGGTCGGCCAGTCCAGCGAGGCCGAGGCCGGCACGTCGAAACCGAGTTGCGAGGCCAGCGCGACGTGGTCGGCCAGCTCCGCGGCCAGCCACATCGCCTTTTTTGGCACGCAGCCGACGTTGACGCAGGTGCCGCCGAGTTCGCCCGGCTCGAGCAGGGCCACGCGCGCGCCGTGCGCCGCGGCGCGGAAGGCGCCGGCCAGGCCCCCGCTGCCGCCGCCCAGCACCACCAGGTCGAAATCGAGATCCTGCCGGTTCATGCGAATCGCTCCGGGGAATACGGCACAGGGTCGAGGTGCGGCGGCTCACCGGTCATCAGTTCGGCCAGCAGGCGGCCGGTGGCCGGGCTCATGCTCACGCCGAGCATGCCGTGCCCGGTCGCCAGCCAGAGGTGGGCCTGCCCGGGCGCGCGCCCGATGATCGGCAGGTCGTCCCAGGACAGCGGCCGCCAGCCGTACCACTCCTCGCGCACCGCCTCCCCCACCGGCTGGCGCAGGTATTCGGCGGCGCCGCGCGGCAGCGCGTCGAGGCGCCGCCGGTTGAGCGTGGTGTCGTGGCCGGAGAACTCCATCGTGCTGCCCAGTCGGAAGCCGTCCTCCCATACCGTCACGCAGACTTTGCGCTCGAACAGCGTCATCGGCCGACGAGGCACCAGCGCCGGACGCGAAAAGGTGATCGAGTAGCCCTTGCCCGGCTGCATCGCCTTGCGCAGCCAGCGCAACCGCAGCGACCGCGCCAGCAGCGGCGACCACGCCCCCGTCGCCAGCACGACCTCGCGCGCACGGCGCTCGCCACGCGTGGTCTGCACGCGCATGCCGTCGCCGTCGGGGCCGGCCGTCGAGGCCTGGCACCCGGTCTCGATCGTGCCGCCGGCCGCCACCACCGCCTGCGCCAGTCCGGCGACATAGCGGTCCGGGCGCAGCTGCGCATCGCCGGGGTAATGCACCGCTCCGACCACGCCGTCGAGCAGGGCCGGCTCCTGCGCGAGGTAGTCCCGGCCATCGATCACCTGCGATTCGATGCCCATCTCCGCCAGCGCCGGCAGCTGGCGCACATAGGCTTCCATCTGCGCCGCATCGCGGAACACGCAGTCGGCGCCGGGTTCGGCGAATTCGCAGTCGATACCGTGACCCGCGATCCAGTCGGGGAATGCTTCGCGCGATGCGTTGAGGATGGCGGCGCGCGGCCGCGCCGACGCGTTCCAGTCGCGCGGATTGCAGCGCGCGGCGAAGCGCAGCATCCATTCCCAGAGCACCGGATCCAGGCGCGGGCGCACGTAGAACGGCGCGTCCGGCGTCAGCATCCAGCGCAGCGCCTTGGCCACGGTGCCCGGCGCATGGAGCGGGCCGGCGTGGCTGGGCGTAAGCGTGCCGCAGTTGCCGTGCGAACTGCCGCCGCCGACCCGGCCGGCGTCGATCACGCGGACGCTGCGGCCGCGTTCGAGCAGGCACAGCGCGGTGGCCAGGCCGGACACGCCGGCGCCGATGACGAGGATGTCGCTGCGTTCGGGCATCCGTGGAGTGTAACGGCCGCGCTGCGGCCGGCGGGCTCAGGCCAGCCGCATCGGCGGGCGCGCGCCGTAGGTGAACCAGCGCCACAGCCATTCCATCGGCCCGAAGCGATGGCGCGCCAGCCACCAGTGGCTGGCCAGCAGCTGCAGCGCAAACACCACGAATACCAGCGCCACCTGGCCGGCGCGCCCGATCTGGCCGCCGAGTCCGAAACCGTAGCCATAGAACAGCGTGGAGGCGATGAGCGACTGCAGCAGGTAATTGGTCAGCGCCATGCGCCCGGCCGGCGCCAGCCAGCCCAGCACGCGCGACAGGCCCGGAACCCCCAGGCCCAGCACCAGCAGCGCGAAGTAGCCCAGCGCCAGCGGCAGGCTGCCGAGCATCATCAGCCCGTTCGCCAGCAGCATCGGCCCCATCTCGCGCATGCCGTCGAAGCTGGTGCCCACCGACATCGCCATCAGCGCGAACATCGTGCCCACCGGCAGCGCGCACAGCGCCAGCCGCAGGTAGAAGCCGCGCTGCGAGGCGATGTCGTGCACGCGTCCGGACCGCACCAGCCAGGCGCCGAGCATGAACACGCCCAGCGCCATCGGCACCGTCATCACCAGGCCCTGCATGGCCACGCTGGCGAAGTCGCGCGCCCGCTGCGCCACCACGTCCAGGTAGCCGCCGTGGGCATACGCCTGGACGGCCCGGGCCGCGTCGGTTTCCATCTGCGCGGCCATCGCCGTCATTTCGCCGAGCTCATCGGCCGGCACCAGCGACAGCAGGCCGCCGCTGAACGCGATCATCAGCGCCATGACGCCGTACAGTCCGATGCCGAGTACCAGGCGCGCACGGCTGGAGATCTCGCCGAAGGCCAGCAGCAGCAGGCCGGTGATCGCGTAGGCATGGAGGATGTCGCCCGGCCACAGCAGCACGGCGTGCAGCACGCCGAAGCCCAGCAGCACCAGGCATCGCCGCAGGTAGCGGCCGCGGAAGGCCGGGCCGTGGCCGCCGCGGCTGGACATCACCGCGAAGCCCATCCCGAACAGCAGCGAGAACAGCACCCAGAACTTGCCCGCGACGAAGGCGTGCACCGCCCAGGCGGCGGCATGGTCGATCCCGGTGGCCGAGGCATCGATGCCGGAACCCATTTCCTGCATCGGCCGACCGAACCATTCGATGTTCATCAGGAAGATGCCCAGCAGCGCGAAGCCACGAACCACGTCCATGGCCTGGATGCGCTGGCCGGCATCGATGGGCGCGAAGGCGGGCGGCCCGCCCGGGCCGCGTTCGTGCAGTTGGGTCATTGGCGCCCCCTGTGCGTCGCCCGCAAGGATCGCCGGAAACGGCCACCGCCGCCAAGGGCGGATGCACCTGGCCAAACCGTTGCGGCGTTCTGCCGGTGGAAGCCGCTGCGCGAGGAGGCGTCGCGCAGCGGCGCGCAGGTCAGTGCTGGTGGCCGCCTTCGCCGTGCACGTGGCCGTGCTCGATCTCGACCTGCTCGGCCTCGCGCACGTCCACGATCTCGATGTCGAAGTGCAGGTCCTTGCCCGCCATCGGATGGTTGAGGTCGACGTCGACCACGCTCATGCCCACCTTCTCCACGGTGACCGCGCGCGGGCCGAAGTTGGTGTTGAGCACCACCTGCTGGCCCGGCGCCAGCTTCTGCGCGCCGAAGTGCTTCTTGGGCACGCGCTGGGTGAGCCCGTCGCGGCGCTCGCCATAGGCCTCGGCCGCCGGCACGTCCACGCCGAAGGACTCGCCGGCCTCGCGACCGTCGAGGGCCTTCTCCAGGCCCGGGATGATGTTGCCGTGGCCGACCAGGATCGCCAGCGGCTCGCCGCGCTCCTTCGACGACTCCAGCGCCGGCTGGCCGACTTCGGAGACGGTGTAGTGGAAACGGACGACGCGGTCTTTCTCGATCTTCATGGCGGCTCGCTGCGGGGCGCGGCGGTCGCCGCGGCTTGTCTGGAGGAAACCGCCCGGGCAGGATGCCGCGCATGACACCGCCACGCGAACGCTTCCTGCCGGCGGGCGACGGAGCCGGCCATTATCCGGACTCGGGCACGGCAACGCCAATCGGGGCCGGGCTCGCGCTGGTCGCGGCCGCCCTGCTGCTCGCCGCCTGCGGCGGCGGGGACGTCCGCCCCACCCCGCGCCCGGCCGCAACCGTGCCCGTGCGCGACTGGCCGGCGACCACGCCGGCCGATCCGGCCGCCGCCAATGCCGTGCTCATGCGCGCGATCAGCCTGGTGGGCACGCCTTACCGGTATGGCGGCAACACCCCGGAGGGCGGCTTCGACTGCAGCGGCCTGGTCAATTACGTGTTCCGGGACATGCTCGACCTGCGCCTGCCGCGCACCTCGCGTGAACTGGCCAGCTACCAGGGGCCCAGGATCGAGCCCCACCGGCTGGCCACGGCCGACCTGGTCTTCTTCGGAAGCGGGAACCAGGTCACGCATGTGGGCATCTACGTGGGCGAGGGACGTTTTGTCCATGCCCCCAGCACGGGAGGCACCGTGCGCCTCGATCATCTGGACGGAAGCTACTGGCGACGCCACTACAGCGGGGCCCGGCGCGTCCTGCAATGAACGGGGCGTTGCAATTTGTGAGCGGAATCACCCACTTGGACAGGTTTGTCTAACCCGCATTTAACATCACAACATCTTCACTCGGGCAAACTCCGCCGCTGTTCCGTTCCAAGTGAAGCCCGCGTGACGACAGCCAGCGCCCCGTCCGGCCGCACCATCCATCGCTCCCTTCCGGCCGGACCGGGCAAGATCGCAGCCCTCTGCGGTTGCCTGCTCGCCGCCAGCGCCCTCCCCGTCTTTGCCGGTCCCGGCCTTGCCGGCGACTCGGCCGACGCCCCGGGTCCCGCGTCCTCGGTCACCACCACCCTGGTCGGCGGCGCCATGCGACCCGCGAGCCAGGACGTGCTGTTCGCCAGCGACGTCAACCAGCTGATCGCCGCCCAGGCGGCCCTGGCCCCCGCGACGTCCGCGCCGAAGGAAGAAGGTCGGGTGCAGACCCTGGTCAAGCGCGGCCTGGCCCTGCTGGGAACCCCCTACCGCTGGGGCGGCAGCTCGCCGGAGGCCGGTTTCGACTGCAGCGGGCTGGTCGGCTACGTGTTCCGCACCGCCCTGGGCATCGACCTCCCGCGCGTCTCGCGCGAGATGGCGCAGGACGGCGAGAAGGTCGATCGCGGTGCCCTGGTGCCGGGCGACCTGGTGTTCTTCGGCCGTCGCGGCAAGCGCGTCGACCACGTCGGCATCTACATCGGCGAGGGCCGCTTCCTGCATGCCCCGCGTACCGGCCGCGACGTGACGGTCTCCCAGCTCGACACCGGCTACTGGGCCGGCAAGTTCCTGCAGGCGCGCCGCGTGGCGGGACTGGGCACCGAGAGCTGAGCCCCGCCGCCCCGATGTCTTCGAAAGGCCGCCTCCGGGCGGCCTTTTTGCTGGCGGGTGGGCGGCGAACGCGCCGAAGGCGCGCTGGGGCCACGCGGCGACCTGTCGCCCCCACCCCACCCCGCCCCCGCGGC
>JAEXTE010000391.1 GCA_023453655.1 Pseudomonadota bacterium | reverse complement strand
CCCTGCAGTGTTGCAGCCGGACCGCGCTACCAACCCGACAGCACGAGCTTGCCGATGCTGCGTCCAGCCTCCAGGCGACGGTGCGCCTCGCGCAGGTTGGCCGCAGTGATCGGCGAGAGCGTCTCGCGCAGCGTGCCGCGCAGGCGTCCGTCGTCCACCATCGCCGCGACCTGCGCGAGGATCTGTCCCTGCCGGTCCATGTCGGCGGTGCCGAAGCGCGGACGCGCGAACATGAATTCCCAGTGGATGCCGATGCACTTGGCCTTGTAGGGATCGCCGATGCGCAGCGCGCCGGCCGGCTCGACGATCAGTCCCACGCGGCCCAGCGGCGCCAGCAGTTCGCCGAGTTCGGTCCAGTAGCGGTCGGTGTCGGCGAGGTTGAGCGCGGCGTCGACCGCGTCCAGCCCGAGCGCCTGCAGCTGCGGCGCCAGTGGCTGTCGGTGGTCGACCACGTGGTCGGCGCCCAGGCCGCGGCACCAGTGCGTGCTCTCCTCGCGCGAGGCGGTGGCGACGACACGGAAGCCGGCAAGCTTGCCCAGCTGGATCGCGATCGAACCGACGCCGCCCGCGCCACCGATGACCAGCAGGGCCTTTCCATCGCCGCCACCTTCGACGGCGTAGCCCATGCGCTCGAACAGCAGTTCCCACGCCGTCAGCGCGGTCAGCGGCAGGGCGGCGGCCTGGGCGAAGTCGAGCGTGGCGGGCTTGCGCGCGACGATGCGCTCGTCGACCAGCTGGAACTGCGCATTGCTGCCGGGGCGGGTGATGTCCCCGGCGTAGTAGACCGCGTCGCCCGCGCGAAAACCGGTGACGCCCGGGCCCACCGCTTCGACCACGCCCGCGGCGTCGTAACCCAGCACGCGCGGCGGATCTTCCTGCTGCGGCTTGGGTGCGCGCACCTTGGTGTCGACCGGGTTGACCGAAACCGCTTCGACGCGGACCAGCAGGTCGCGCCCGCCGGGCTCGGGGCGCGGGAGTTCGAGGTCGAGCAGGGACTCCGGATCGTCGATGGGCAGGTAGCGGCGCAGGCCGACCGCTTGCATGGTGCTCATGGGGAAATGTCCGTGGTAGTGGAAGAAATGGCGACGGCGTCGCCGGATACCGTGATGCCGCCGGCAGCCGGGATGTCGACCAGCAGCAGGCCGGGGCGGCCCATCGCCGCGCCCTGGTGGATCTCGAGGCGTGCGGGCGCGGTGACGATGCCGGCATCGCGCAGGTAGCCACCGAGCGCAGCCGCTGCGGCGCCGGTGGCCGGATCTTCGACCACGCCGCCGACCGGGAAAGGATTGCGCGCATGCCAGCGCGTGGGCGTTTCGCGCCGGACCAGCTGCAGGGTGGTGAGGCCGTCGGCCAGCATCAGCGCCTTGAGGCGCGCGAAATCGTAGTCGAGCGTCGCCAGGCGAGTCGCGTCCGCGGCGGCCAGCACGAAGTGCCAGGCGCCAGCATAGGCGCGCGCGGGCGGGATCGCCGGATCGAGTTCCTCCTCGCGCCAGCCCAGCGTGTCCAGCACTTCGCGCAGCAGCGTCGGCGGCACGGGCGCGTGTCGCGGCGGCACGGACACCAGGCTGGCCGAGCGGCCGCCGGCATGGCTGGAGACCTGCACCGGAACGTCGCCGGCGGCGGTGGCGAAGACGTAGGCGCCGTCGCCTTCGCGATCGCCCAATGCCACGGCGGCCGCGATGGTCGCATGTCCGCAGAACGGGACTTCGGCCTCGGGACTGAAATAGCGCATGGGGCGCCGACCGTCCGCGCCGGGTGCGGCGACGAAGGCGGTTTCCGAATATCCGACGCGCGCGGCGATGCGCTGCATCTCGTCCGCGTCGGGCAGGCGCGCGCCCAGCCAGACGCCGGCCGGGTTGCCGCCGGCGGGATCGCGGGAGAACGCGGTGTAGCGCAGCAGTTGCGAGGTCATTGCGGATACCACGTGGGCGGCTCAGACGACGTTGCGAACAGGTACCGCGGGCGGCGCGAGTTCAGTGAACATGCCATTCCAGTACGGATAGTAGGGGTAGGGCGGCGTGACGTGGCTGGCCGTGTCGTGCAGGGTGATGTGCTCCTGCGACAAGTCCAGCGCGGCGGCGCCGAGGTTCTGCCGCAGCTGCGCCTCGTTGCGCGCGCCGAGCAGGACCGTCGACACCGTCGGCCGCCGCAGCAGCCAGGCCAGCGCGACCTCCGGCACGCTGGCATCGAGCCGAGCGGCGACCGCGTCCAGCGCATCGACCACGCGGTACAGGCGTTCGTCGTCGACCGGTGGCGCGAAGGCCGCGGTGTCGTGCAGGCGGCTGCGTTCGGGCAGGGGCTCGCCACGCCGGATCCTGCCGGTCAGCCGTCCCCAGCCCAGCGGGCTCCACACCACCGTGCCCACGCCCTGGTCGAGCGCCAGCGGCATCAGCTCCCATTCGTAATCGCGGCCGACCAGCGAGTAATAGGCCTGGTGCGCGACCGGGCGCGCGAGCCCGCGCCGGTCCGCGATGGCCAGCGCCTTCATCAGCTGCCAGCCGGAAAAGTTCGAGACCCCGTAGTAGCGCAGCTTGCCGGCGCGCACCAGGCCATCGAGCGCGTCGAGCGTTTCCTCCAGCGGCGTGCCTGCGTCGAAGGCGTGCAGCTGCAGCAGGTCGATGTAGTCGGTGCGCAGGCGCGCGAGCGAGGCGTCGACCGCGCGCAGCAGGCGCTGCCGCGAGGCGCCCAGCTGGTCTCGCGCCGGCTGGCCCACAACGAGCGCGTGCTGTGCGCCTCGCCCGACTACCTGCGCCGGCGCGGGGAGCCACAGACGCCTGCCGACCTGGCCCACCACGACTGCCTGCTCCTGGGCGGTCGCGACGGGCGCCATGAGCGCTGGCCACTGACCGGCACGGATGGCGAGCCGTTGGCGGTCCGGGTGGGCGGGCGCTTCGAGAGCAATTACGGTGAGGCGCTCCGCGAGGCAGCGGTGGGCGGGCTGGGTATCGCCCTGCATTCGGTCTGGCAGGTCCCGCGACCTGGCCGACGGGCGGCTGCGGGTCGTCCTGCCGCGGCACCCGGTCGCGGCCACGGGTATCCACGCGGTCATGCCGGGCCGGCCCCTGGTGCCGGCGCGGGTGCGGGCCTTCGTCGACCAGCTCGCCGACTACTTCGCGGCGCCGCCTTGGGCGGGCCCCTGGCGGCCCATTCGCGGCGATGCTGGCGGCGACTTGCACGCAAGTCGCTGAAACCCCTATAATTCCGCTTCTGTCCGCCCTCGAAGGCGGGCAGTGCGCAGAATAACTACAGAACCGAATACCACAGAGGCTCCATCATGTACGCAGTACTGGTCACCGGCGGTAAGCAATAC
>JAEXTE010000296.1 GCA_023453655.1 Pseudomonadota bacterium | reverse complement strand
GCGGCGGACGGTGCGGACGGTGCGGCGGGCTCCGTCGCCGCCGGCACTGGAATCGATGCGGCGGGGGCCGAGGTCGGCGCGGCGGCGCCGGTGGCCACCGCGGCCGCGACCGGAGCGGCGTCGCCCTGTACGGCGATCTCCTGCAGCAGCGCGGCCATCGAGTCGGCGCTGAACGGACGGCCCAGACGGAAGTCGGTCTGCGCGCGCGGGGCGGACGTCAGTCCGACCACGCGCTTGCCCGCGGCGTGCAGGCGCAGCCAGCTCATCGGGCCGTACATGCTGTCCATGTCGACCACGATGTGGTCGGCCTGGGTTTCGGGAAGCAGTTGCCAGCGCTCGCCCAGCCGCTGGTTGGCCTCGAGGAAGGCGGCGCGGAGGGCGGTTTCGGTTGCAGGGTCCATCCCGGCCAGGCCGATGGTCAGGGGCATTGCGTGGCTTCGCTCCGAAAGGTCGGGCGAGTGTAGCCGACCCGTGCTACTGGCGGCCGCGTTTGCGCCTGGGCAGGTGCGAGCGCAGGAAGGCCATCTGGTCGGCCAGGATGTTGCGGTTGGACAGGATCAGGTGCTCGATCCAGCTCGGCCGGTAGGGCACGGCCAGCAGCGGCATCGAGGCCTGTTGCGGGGTGCGCCCGCCCTTGCGCGAATTGCACTGGAAGCAGGCGCAGACCACGTTCTCCCAGATGTCGCGGCCGCCGCGCGAGAGCGGCACCACATGGTCGCGGGTCAGCAACTGGCGGGCATAGCCCTTGCCGCAGTACATGCACAGGTACTGGTCGCGCGCGAACAGCGAGGCATTGGTGAGCGCCGGCGTCGGGTCGAGCGCCTGCGGGCGGACCTGGCCGCGCGCGGCGATGATCGGGTGCAGGTCCAGCGTGCTGCGCGCGCCGGTCAGGCGGCTGGTGCCGCCATGCACGCTCAGGCAGGGATCGCCGAGAGTCCAGGCCACCGCCTCGCGGGCGTACAGGCAGGCCGCATCCTGCCAGCTGATCCAGTTCAGCGCGCGGCCGTGGGCGTCGAGCGAAAGCAGCCGCACCGAATCCAGCCGGTGCGGCAGCGAGTGCGGGGCGGGGAGGACAGGGGCGACGGCGCCGTCCGGAATCCCTGGGATTCCGGGGGGAATCACGCGAAGCTGCGCTCTGTCAGACTCCATCGGAACCCGAGCATAACGCGATTCGCGCGGGAGTGCGCAACCGGGCCGCGGCACCCGCGACCCGGTCGCCGCGTGGGCGCGTCAGCCGCCCCGTCGAGGCAGCGGCAGGATCATCGGCACCCGGCGCTGGTAGTCGCGGTAGGTGTCGCCATACAGCTTCAGCAGGTCGCGCTCCTCCAGGCACTTCACCGCGAACAGGATGTAGCCGGTGGTGGCCAGGGCGAACAGCAGGTGTCCGAGGCTCATCGTGGGCGTCGCCCAGAAGGCGATGAGGAAACCCAGCATCAGCGGGTGGCGGACGATGCGGTAGAAGGCGCGGGTGACGAATGGCGGTACCGCGTCGCCCGCCTGCACGCGCCCCCGCCAGGCCTGCTGCAGGCCGAACAGTTCGAAATGGCTGATCAGGAAGGTGCTGCCGAACACCAGCGCCCAGCCGGTGCCCGACAGGACAGACAGCGCAATGCGTGCGATGCGGTTGTCCACCGACCACACCGTTTGCGGCAGCGCCTGCCAGCATGCGAACAGGAGCAGCAGCACCAGGCTCGAGACCAGCACGTAGGTACTGCGTTCAACCGGCGCGGGCACGATCCGCGTCCACCAGCGCTTGAATCCCGGGCGCGCCATGCCGCTGTGCTGCACGGCGAACAGGGCCAGCAGGGCGAGGTCGACCGCCAGTGCGAAGCCGGTGCCCGCGAACGGACCGCTGTCGATGTGCCTGGGCACGGCGAAGCCACCGACGAAACCGATGGCGTAGAGGATGGTGGCGAGGAACACCAGGTAGCAGAAGGCGCTGTAGAGCAGGGCGAGGATCCCGGTCATGGGCGACTCCGAGGGGCGGGAGTCGTGATCGTGTGACGTGCCGCACGCTCCGCCCAGATGAAGCTTGTCCCGATGGAAGCATTGGACAGCCAGGGCGGCGGGACGAATGTCCCGGTCCTAGGCCGGGGCCCGGCGATGCATGTAGACGATGGCCTCGGCCCGGCTGCGCACGCCCAGCTTGGCGTACAGGCGCGTGACGTGGTTGCGCACGGTCTTCTCGGAAATCCCGAGGCGCCAGCCGATCTACGCATTGCTCATGCCTTCGCACAGCAGCGGGAGCAGTTCGCGCTCGCGCGGGCTGAGCGTGGCGATGCCATCGTCCGCGGCGTCCGCGCGGCCGGCCGGCTGACCGGTGAAGGCGAGCACCGCATCCATGAACTGCCGCCACGCCGACTCGTGCTCGAGCAGCACGTGGTTGCGCGAATCCAGGTGCACGAACTCGGCGCCGGGAATGGCGCTCGCCATGCGCACGCCTTCCTCGAATGGCACGATCTGGTCGCGGCGCCCGTGCAGCACCAGGGTCGACACGCGCACAAGCGGCAGCAGGTGGCGCACGTCGATGTCCGCACGCGCTTCCATCAGGGTCGCGCCGATATCGCCGCGCGTGGTCTTCAGGCACAGTTCGTTGAACCAGCCCAGCTGCTCGGCGTCGCCGTCGGGGATGAAGCGCGAGGTGAACAGCTGGCGGAAGGTGGGATTGCCCGCGTCCCACCCGGCGCGCAGCAGTTCGACCACCGCGCCGTACAGGCGTGCGGCCTCGGCGTCGTCGCGCCGGCGCGCGCCGACCACGTAGCCGCCATACAGCACCAGGTGCGAGACGCGCTCGGGGTGGCGCACCGCGTAGGCCACCGCGGTCGCCGCACCCTGGCTGATGCCGAGCAGCACGAAGGGCCGGCCGGGCGCGGCGTCGTCGACCACGCGCTCGAGATCGCCGACCCAGCTGTCGAACGACAGATCGCCGAGATGGCGGTCGCTCAGCCCGCAGCCGCGCTCGTCGTGGCGGATGTAGCGGAAGTGCTCGGCCAGGAAGCGCGTCCAGTGGCGCCAGACCGGGCATTCCCAGTCGTAGTCGAGGTGGGTGTGCCAGTTGGACGCCTTGACCAGCGGCAGGCCACGCCCGCCTTCGGCCCAGGCCAGGGTGACCTGGTCCGCGGTGCGCACGAAGTGGATGCGTTGCTTCATCGGTGGCCTGCAGCGGGGCTGGACAGTCCAACGCGGCGGCGCGGTGGCATCGGACGCGATTCGCCGGCTGCATCGTACTCCCGGCGCTGCCGCGCGAGGCGACCTGGCGCATGCGACGGGGTGGCTGTCGAAACGACAGCGCCGGCAGCCGTCATGGCGCTGTCATCGCTGCGTTATGTGGCGCGCCTACGGTCAGTCGATCCCCCGCAGACGCCAGGAGTGCAAGCGATGAACGCGATCGATCCGGACCGCCGCAGGTTGCTGAAGGGCTCGGCGGCGCTGATGGCCATGGGCGCGATGGGCAGTCTCGGCGCCCTGCAGGCGCGACAGCATGGCGTCGGCGGCGATGGGATGCGCCTCGCGCCCATTGCCAGCCCGTATGGAGCGCTCGCCCCGGTGCGCGATCGCAGCACGGGCCTGCCACTGCTGCTGCTGCCGCGCGGATTCCACTACAGCAGCTTCGCCTGGACCGGCGACCGCCTCGACGACGGCACGCCCTGTCCGGGCAGCCACGACGGCATGGCCGTGATGCTGCCGCAGCGGCGTCCGCTTCCGCCGCGGGGCAGGCTGCCCGCGGACTACGAAACCGTCCTGGTGCGCAACCACGAACGCCGCACCGGTACACCGATCCAGGCCCAGGGCATGTACGACACCGGGGTATTCGGCGGTGGCAGGCCCGCCGGCGGGACCACCACGCTGCGCTATTCCAACGGCAGGTGGACGCATGCCGAGGCCAGCTTGGGAGGCACCCTGGTCAACTGCGCCGGCGGGCCGACGCCGTGGGGCACCTGGCTCAGCTGCGAGGAGATCAAGAGCAACGAGGTCTCCAGCACGGGCAGGCGGCATGGCTATGTCTTCGAGGTGCATCCGGAGGCGGCACGCACGACGGGGCATCCGCTGGTGGGCCTGGGGCGCTTCAGCCACGAGGCGGTGGCGATCGATCCGCGCAGCGGCGCGGTCTACCTGACCGAGGACGATCGCAACAAGTCCGCCTTCTACCGCTTCCTGCCCAACGACCGCCGCGGACGCCCGGGGTCGCTCGAGAACGGCGGCAGGCTGCAGGCCGCGCGGGTGAAGGGCCGGCGCAACGCGGACCTGACCGTGGCGCGGATCGGGCAGACGTTCGAGCTGGAATGGGTGGACATCCCGGATCCGGACATGGACGCGATCGCCGCGCCCCCGGGCTTCCCCGACATCAGTGCCGGCGAGACCCTGAGCGGTCCCTTCGCCCAGGCCTGGAGCGAGGGCGCGCTGCGCATGAGCCGCTGCGAAGGCATCTTCCACGCCAACGGCAGGCTGTTCATCGTCGATACCAGCACGGGGGTGGACGCCAGCGGCCGCAAGGGCGCCGGCAATGGCGCGGTCTGGATCCTGGACCTGGCGACCCAGCGCCTGCGCGCGCTGTTCGTCAGCGGCGACCAGCTGGCCGCGCACAATCCCGACAACATCACCGTCAGCCCGCGCGGCGGCGTGGTGCTGTGCGAGGACGGTGGCGCCAGTCCGGACCGCTACGGGCCGGGCGCGCGCCTGATCGGCCTGACCCGCAACGGCGAGTCGTTCTACCTGGCCAAGAACAACATCGAACTCACCTCGTCGCAGATCGCCGACGCCGGCAAATCGGTGCCCGAGGGCGATTACCGCGCCACCGAGTTCGCCGGCGCCTGCTGGAGCCACGACGGGCAGACGCTGTTCGTCAACGCGCAGACGCCGGGCATCACCTTCGCGATCACCGGTCCCTGGCTGCGCGGCGTGCTCTAGGGCGCCGCATCTAACGGCTGCGGGACATGGAGACGGCGCCGCAGAGGCGCCGTTTCCATTGACCCGTGGCGCTGGCGCGCGCGGTGCTGGGAGCGCCGCGCCACCTCGGTCAGGCGTCGAACGCCGCCTCGTCGAGCGCCAGCAGCGGCGCCGGGCCGGTCTCGATCGCCGCCTTGTGCGCCAGGGTGCGCGGCAGGATGCGCGCGAAGTAGAAGCGCGCGGTCTCGCGCTTGGCGTCCCTGAACGCCTGCGGCTGCGACGAGGCTTCCGCCGCGGCGACGCTGCGCGCCCACCAGTAGGCCAGCACCATGTAGCCCGAGTAGAACAGGTAGTCGTGCGCGGCCGCGCCGATCTCCTCCGGGTCGCCCGCGGCGCGCTTGGCGATGGCCATGGTCAGCCCCTGCCATTCCCTCGCCTTCTCCGCCAGCGGCCCGACGAACTCGGCCAGCGCCGCGTTGCCGGCCTGCTGCTCGCAGAAGGCCTGCACCATCCCCAGGAACACCTTCAGTCCCGCGCCCTGCAGCTGCATGGTCTTGCGGCCCATCAGGTCGAGCGCCTGGATGCCGGTGGTGCCCTCGTACAGGGTGGTGATGCGCGCATCGCGCGCCAGCTGCTCCATGCCGTGCTCGGCGATGTAGCCGTGGCCGCCAAAGCACTGCAGCGCGTGGTAGGTGCACTCCACGCCCCATTCGGTCAGGCAGCCCTTGACGATCGGGGTGAGGAAGCCGAGCAGGTCGTCGGCCTGCCTGCGCTCTTCCTCGCTGCCGGCGTGCGCGGCGAGGTCGACCTGCAGGCCGGCGTGGTAGCCCAGCGCGCGGCCGCCTTCCACCAGCGCCTTGCAGGTGAGCAGCATGCGGCGCACGTCCGGCTGCACGATGATCGGGTCGGCCGGCCTGTCGGGATACTTCGGCCCGGAGAGCGAACGCGACTGCAGGCGCTCGCGCGCGTAGCGCAGCGCGTTCTGCAGCGCGCGCTCGGCCAGGCCCAGCCCCTGCAGGCCCACGCCCAGGCGCGCGGTGTTCATCATGGTGAACATCGCCATCAGGCCGCGATGCGGCTCGCCGACCAGCCAGCCCTGCGCGCCGTCGAAGTTCATCACGCAGGTGGCCGAACCGTGGATGCCCATCTTGTGTTCGACCGCGCCACAGCGCACTGCGTTGCGCTCGCCGACCGCGCCGTCGCGGCCGACTTTGAACTTCGGCACCACGAACAGGGAGATGCCCTTGCTGCCGGCCGGTGCGTCGGGCAGTCGCGCCAGCACCAGGTGGACGATGTTCGGGGTGAGGTCGTGCTCGCCGGCAGTGATGAAGATCTTGGTGCCGGTGATCGAGTAGGCGCCGTCGGCGGCGGGTTCGGCGCGGGTCTTGAGCAGGCCGAGATCCGTGCCGCAGTGCGGCTCGGTGAGGCACATCGTGCCGGTCCATTCGCCGGTGACCAGCTTCCCGAGGAACACTTCGCGCTGCCAGTCCTCGCCGTGGTGCTGCAGCGCGTTGGCCGCACCATGCGACAGCAGCGGGAAGTTGCCCCAGGCCAGGTTGGCGGAGTTGATCATTTCCTCCAGCGGCATGCCGACCACGTGCGGCAGGCCCATGCCGCCGAACTCGGCCGGCGCCGACAGCCCGCTCCAGCCGCCTTCGGTGAACTGGCGGTAGGCCTCGGCGAAGCCCGGCGCGGTGGTCACGCTGCCGCTGTCCTTGTCGTAGCGCACGCCGTGTTCGTCGCCGGCCTTGTTGAGCGGTGCCAGCACGGTGCCGGCGAAGCGCGCGGCCTCGTCGAGCATCGGGTCGACCAGGTCGCGGCCGGCCTCGTCGAAGCCGAGCCTGGCGAAGCTGGATTCGACGTCCAGCAGGTCGAACAGGGTGAAGCGGATGTCGCGCAGGGGCGCGGAATAGCTGCTCATCGGTTACTCGTCGAAGGAATGGACTGCGTTCAGCGCAGCACGCCGGGCAGGCCGGGCACGGGACTCAGCCGGCTGTCGCGCTTGACCTTGTAGTCGCGGACCTTGCCGCGGTCGGTGGGGGCGGCGTTGACCGTGCCCTCCAGCCGGTACTGCACCCCGCGGCCGTCGGCCAGGCGCCCGGCCAGCAGCAGGCGCGCGTCGGGCGAAGGGGCGAAGGCCACCGTGACCACGTCAGCCGATTCGGGACCGATGGTCAGCGCCGGCTGCGCGGCCAGGGTGCCGGCCTCGAGTTCCTCGACGGTGAAGGCCAGCGACACCGCGTCGAAGCGCATCGGCACGCTGCTGTAGTTCTGCAGCCGCAGCTCGATCGACCAGCGGCCGTCGGCCTCGACCGTCAACTGCTGGAGGCTCGCCGCCGGATCGGACACCCGCCGCGGCGTACCGCCGCTCGAACAGGCCACCAGGAACACCGCCAGCAGCATTGCCGGCACACGCCATCCAGACTTCATCGCGACCCCATCTTCGCCACGGACGAGCGGAGGATACTACGAGGTACGGAAGCGGCCGGGCGGCCCGCCCGGCGAACCCCGCGGGCCTCCCTGCAGGCTGCACCGGGACGCGACCGGTGGCGGACGATGTCGGCCCGGCTTGCCCGAACGGGCGCCCGCCCGTATCATGCGCGGCTCGCACGGCCCAGCGCCGGAGCGCGTGGCCGGGTAGCTCAGTTGGTAGAGCAGGGGATTGAAAATCCCCGTGTCGGGGGTTCGATTCCCTCCCCGGCCACCATTGAATTCAAGACGTTACGAGGCCCGCACTAGTTGCGGGTTTTTCGTATGTGACGCAAACGTGCCGTCGATCCGGCACGCGGCCCCGCGGAGATGATCCGCCGCGAGGTGTGCGTACCGCAGGACCATCTCGAAGCTGGCCCAACCGCCCAGCTCCATCAGTTCCTGTAGCGGCGTGCCGCTCTGCACATGCCATGAGGCCCAGGTGTGCCGCAGGTCGTGCCAGCGGAACGACCGCTCGATTCCGGCGCGTTCCAATGCCTTCTTCCATGCCACCGTCGAACAACGGGCCACGGGCTTCCCTTCATAGGTGAAGACGTGCCGGTTGTCCTGCCCGAGCCGCCGCCGCAAAACCTCGACGGCGGACTCGTTGAGTGGGACGCCAATGGCTCGGCCAGCCTTGGCTTCGTCTGGGTGGATCCACGCGACACGACGGGCCATGTCCACCTGATCCCACATCAGGTAGGACACGTTGCGCTGTCTCAGACCCGTGGCGAGTGCGAATTGCGCCATGTCGCGAAGGTGGAGCGGCAACTCCGCGAGAAGTCGCCGCGCCTCCTCCGGTGACAGGAAGCGGATACGCCCCCTCGGTTCCCGGAACAACCGGACTTTGGGAATCGACTCCAGCCAATTC
>JAEXTE010000286.1 GCA_023453655.1 Pseudomonadota bacterium | reverse complement strand
CGATCGAGCGTGGCTACCGGCTGGGCCTGCCCTCGGGCAGCGCCGCCGAGCAGGCGGCGGCGGCGGCGATCTGGCGCGGCGACACCGCGGCGATCGCGCGCCTGTCGGCGCGCTACAGCCCGCCGATGCAGCTGATCGGCAAGCTCTACCGCGCCGACGGCGGCTGGAAGGCCGACTGGATCTTCGTCGACAACGGCCGCGTGCTGTCGCGCTGGTCGGAGACCGATGGCGATGCGCGCCGCGCCATGGCCACCGGCGCGGACGGCGCGGCCGACGCGCTGATCGCCCGCTATGCCAAGGCCACCGCGCCTGCCGAGCCCGTGACCCAGCGCATGGTGTTCACCGGGTTGCGCGGCGGCGGCGACTACCTGCGCCTGTCCGCGGCGCTGCAGCGCATGTCGGTGGTGCGCGCGATCCGCCCGCAGCGGGCGGCCGGCGACCGCCTCGAGGTGGAACTGGACCTGCTGACCGGCATGGCGGGCTTCCGCCGCATGGTCGACGAATCGGTGCTGATGGAAGTCGAAGGCGGCGACGAACTGGCCGCGCCGGTCTACCTGCTGCGCTGACCGACGGAGCCGCGCCAATGCCCGACACGCCCGCGACCCTGGACATCGCGCGCTTCCTGCGGCGCCTGCAGTGGGGCCTGGTGGCCTTCGCTGCGCTGTGGCTGATCGCCCTGCTCGCGCCGATCCTGACTCCGTTCGTGCTGGCCGCCCTGCTGGGCTGGCTGGGCGACCCGCTGGTGGACCGGCTCGAGCGCTCCGGCCGCTCGCGCCCGGTCGCGGTCACCCTCGTGTTCGTGCTGATGGTGATGCTGCTGGTCCTGGTGGTGCTGATCCTGGTGCCGATGGTCGAACGCCAGGTGGTGACCCTGGTCGAGGCGCTGCCGCAGTACCGCGACTGGTTCATGGAAACCGCGCTGCCGTGGGTGGAGGCGCGCACCGGCATCGAGATCACGTCCTGGCTCGACCCGCAGCGCCTGTTCGAGCTGGTGCGCGCGCACTGGGCCCAGGCCGGCGGCGTGGCGACCACCGTGTTCGGCTACCTGTCCAGCTCCGGCTTCGCCTTCCTGACCTGGATGGCGAACATCGTGCTGGTGCCGATCCTGACCTTCTACTTCCTGCGCGACTGGGACGTGCTGGTCGAGCGCGTGGCGACCATGATTCCGCGCGACCACATCGGCACGGTGTCGCGGCTGGCGCGAGAATCGGACGAGGTGCTGGGCGCGTTCCTGCGCGGGCAGTTCATCGTGATGCTGGCGCTGGGCGCGATCTACGCGATCGGCCTGTCGATCGTCGGCCTCAACCTGGGCCTGCTGATCGGCATCGTCGCCGGCCTGATCAGCTTCGTGCCCTACCTGGGCGCGGCCACCGGCATCGTGCTGGCGGTACTGGCGGCGCTGGTGCAGTCGCAGGGCTTCGATGTGAAGCTGCTGGCGCTGGTGGGCGTTGTGTTCACCGTGGGCCAGCTGATCGAGAGCTACATCCTCACCCCGCGGATCGTCGGCGACCGCATCGGCCTGCACCCGGTGGCGGTGATCTTCGCGATCATGGCCGGCGGCCAGCTGTTCGGCTTCGTCGGCATGCTGATCGCGTTGCCGGTAGCGGCGGTGGGCAACGTGTTGCTGCGCTACGCCCACGAGCGTTACACCCGCAGCCGCCTGTACGCGGGCGAGGGCCCGAAGATCGTGCTGGAAGGGCAGCGCAGCGCCGGCGGGATCGTCCTGGAGGACGACATCGGCAGCGCCGACGGCCGCGACGGCCGCGACGCCTGAGCCGTGACCGCGCCGGCCGTCCCTCCGCAGCTGCCGCTGGCGCTGCGCTATCCGCCCGACCAGCGCCTGGAGACGTTCCATGCGGGCGACGGCGCGCTGGACGCGCAGCTGCGCGCCTTCGCGACGCATGCCAGCGGCGAGCGCACCCTGCTGCTCGTGGGCCCGGCCGGCACCGGCAAGACCCATCTGGCGCTGGCGGTGTGCGCCGAGGCCGACGCGGCCGGCGCACGCGCCGGCTACCTGCCGCTGGCCAGCGCCGCCGGACGCATGGCCGACGCGCTCGATTCGATGCACGCGCTCGACCTGGTCGCGCTGGACGGGATCGAGTCGGTGGCCGGGGATCGCGACGACGAGGTCGCGCTGTTCCACTTCCACAATCGCATGCACGACGCCGGCCGGCGCGTGCTCTACGCCGCACGTGCCACGCCCGATGCGCTGCCGCTGCTGTTGCCCGACCTGCGCTCGCGCCTGGCGCAGTGCACGCGGCTGCCGCTGGAGCGGCTCGACGACGACGGCCGTGGCCAGGTGCTGCGCCTGCGCGCGCAGCGCCGCGGCCTGCAGGTCGACGACGCGGCGATCGACTGGCTGCTGCGCCATGCCGGCCGCGAACTGTCCGGGCTGGCGGCCCTGCTCGACCGCCTCGACCGCGCCTCGCTGGCGGCGCAGCGGCGCATCACGGTGCCGTTCCTGCGCAAGGTGCTGGAGGCCAGGCAGGACTGAGCGGCCGTGCGCCGGTCGTCAGGCGAGGGCGTCGTCCAGCTGACGCAGGCGCTCGGGCGTGCCGACGTCGGTCCAGGTGCCGCGATGGTGTTCGCCGCTGGCCGCGTCGCGGCGCATGGCCGCCCGCAGCAGCGGCGCCAGCCGGAAGCGCGGCGGCGTCTCGTCCACGCCGGCCACATCGCCGATCACCTCGCGCCAGCCCTGCAGCACCCCCGGGCGATAGACGCCGATGCCGGAGAACGTCAGCCGCGGCCCGCCGTCCTCGCGCAGGCGCCCGTCGGGCAGCAGCACGAAATCGCCCTGCGGATGGTGTTCCGGGTTGTCGACCATCACCAGGTGCGCGTCGCCGCGCGGTTCGCGCGGGAGGCTGGCGAAGTCGACGTCGGTCCAGACGTCGCCGTTGACCGCGAGGAAGGGCGCCTCGCCCAGCCAGGCCAGGGCCTGCAGCATGCCGCCGCCGGTCTCGCGCGGGACCGGGCCCTCGTCGGAATAGCAGATGCGCAGGCCGAAGCCGGCGCCGTCGCCGAGCGCGACGGGGAACTGCGCGGCCAGCCACGAGGTGTTGACCACCACTTCGCGCACGCCGGCCGCGGCCAGCCGCTCCAGGTGCCAGGCGATCAGCGGCTTGCCGCCGGCGCGCAGCAACGGCTTGGGCGTGGTGTCGGTGAGCGGGCGCATGCGCTCGCCCAGGCCGGCGGCGAAGATCAGGGCCTTCACGGTGCGCGCGTCAGGCCGGAGCGATGGCGAGCCCGGCCATCGCCGGGCGCACGCGCGCATCGATCAGCGCGGCGAGCGGCGCCAGCTGCGGATGCCGCGGCAGCACCGCGTCGAGGTAGCCGATGAAGCGCGGCGCATCCGCCACGTACTTGGGCTTGGCGTCGCGATGCTTCAGGCGCGCGAAGATGCCCAGCACCTTGAGATGGCGGTGCACCCCGATCAGGTCGAGGTCGCGGCACCACTGCGCCAGCGGCGGCATCGGCAACCCGGCCTCCAGCGCGAGTGCGTGGTAGCGCGCGTGCCAGCCGGCCACGCGCTCCTCGGGCCAGCTCAGGAAAGCATCCTTGAACAGGCAGGCGGGATCGTAGGCGATCGGGCCCCGCACCGCGTCCTGGAAATCGAGGATGGCCACGTCCCCGCCGCAGGGCATCAGGTTGCGCGGCATGTAGTCGCGGTGCACCAGCACCTGCGGCTGCGCCAGCGCCGCGTCCACCAGTACGCGGTAGACGCCCTCGAGCTGCGCGCGTTCGGCCTCGTCCAGTGCGATGCTCAGGTGCACGCCCAGGAACCATTCGTCGAACAGCGACAGTTCGCGCAGCAGCAGCGCCTCGTCGTAGGCGGGCAGGTCGGCGGGCGGCGCGATCGACTGCAGGCCGACCAGGCGCCGCATCGCGGTGTCGAACAGCGCGTCGGCGTTGGCCTCGTCGATCGCGTGCAGGTAGGTCTGCACGCCCAGGTCCTCGAGCAGCAGGAAGCCCAGGGCCAGGTCCTGCGCCACCACGCCGGGCACGCGCAGTCCTCCGGACTCGAGCAGTTCGCGCACGGCCAGCCACGGACGCACGTCCATCAGCTCCGGCGGCGCGTCCATCAGGACCAGGCTCGGGCTGCGTCCGGTGGTGCGCCAGTAGCTGCGGAAGTCGGCGTCGAACGAGGCGCGGGCCAGACCGGTGCCGGGCTCGGCCAGGGTCGTGCGGACCCAGTCCAGGCGCTGCTGCTCGCGGTGTTGCGGAACGGGGGACTGAACCATGGAATCTCCTGCCGGGAGGGCCGCCGGCGGGCAAAGGGTAAACTGCCGCGCATGTCCGGGCGAGAGATGGAATGAAACTGCAGCCTGTGTTGTTGTCGGGCGGGTCCGGGACGCGGCTGTGGCCGCTCTCGCGCGAGGCCTATCCCAAGCAGTTCCTGGCCCTCGCCGGCGACCGCACCATGCTGCAGGACACCTGGCGGCGCGTGGCGCCGCTGGCCGCCGGCGCGCCGATCGTGGTCGCCAACGAGGAGCACCGCTTCCTGGCCGCCGAGCAGCTGCGCCTGCTCGGCGTCGAGCGCGCCGACATCCTGCTCGAGCCGGCCGGGCGCAATACCGCGCCGGCGATCGCCGCGGCGGCGCTGCAGGCGATGGCCGGCGGCGATGATCCGCTGCTGCTGGTGCTGCCCTCCGACCACGTGGTCCGCGACGAGGACGGCTTCCGCGCCGCGGTGCACACCGCCGCGCCGGCCGCGATGGAGGGCGCGCTGGTGACCTTCGGCATCGTGCCGGACGCGCCGGAGACCGGCTTCGGCTACATCCAGGCCGGCGAGGGTGGAGGCGTGCGGCCGGTGCTGCGCTTCGTCGAGAAGCCCGACGCGGCCACCGCGGCGTCGTACCTGCAAGCCGGCGGCTATTACTGGAACAGCGGCATGTTCCTGTTCCGCGCCTCGCGCTACCTGGACGAACTGGGCCGCTTCCGTCCGGACATCCTCGCCGCCGTGCGACGCGCCTTCGACGCGGCCACGCGCGATGGCGACTTCATCCGCCTCGACCGCGACGCATTCTCCGCCAGTCCGTCGGATTCGATCGACTATGCGGTGATGGAGAAGACCGCGGACGCACGCGTGCTGCCGGTCGACATCGGCTGGAACGACGTCGGCTCCTGGTCGGCGCTGTGGGCGGTGAGCGAGCAGGACGAGCACGGCAACGCGCGCCACGGCGACGTGATCGCGGTCGACTCGCGCAACAGCTACGCCTACGCGCGGCGGCTGGTGGCGCTGGTGGGCGTGGACGACCTGGTGGTGGTGGAAACCGACGACGCCGTGCTGGTGGCGCACAAGGACCGCGTGCAGCAGGTCAAGGACGTGGTGGCGCAGCTCAAGGCCGGCCAGCGCAGCCATGCGGTGTTGCACCGCGAGGTGCACCGGCCCTGGGGCAGCTACGATTCCATCGACCAGGAGGACGGCTGCTTCCAGGTCAAGCGGATCAAGGTCAAGCCGGGCGCGCGGCTGTCGCTGCAGTCGCACCGGCATCGCGCCGAGCACTGGATCGTGGTGCGCGGCACGGCGCGCATCACCCGCGACAACGACGTGTTCGAGCTGTATGCCAACCAGTCGACCTACATCCCGCTGGGCGCGAAGCATCGGCTGGAGAATCCCGGCACCGAGGTGCTGGAACTGATCGAGGTGCAGTCGGGCAGCTACCTGGGCGAGGACGACATCGTGCGCTACGAGGATGTGTACGGCCGCTCGTAGCGGTTGATAGGGGCTGCTTCGGTGGGGCCGCAGTGCGGACACACCTTCGGTCGCAAGGGCGCCACCTGGGCGACGGGCGATGATCGGAGGTCCGCCCGAAGTCCCAATGCAGGGCCTGCAGGACGCAGTCCCTCGATTGGAGAAGACTCAGAAGACGGCCTGGCGCGGGTTCGCTCAGGCTGGATAGACGCGATAGCGCGGCAGGCGCACGCCTACCTGCTCGCCAGCGGCGGGCACGCTCGCGTCCGGTGCGGCCACCAGGTCGACTTCCAGCGCCTGCGCCTGTAGCGGCAATGCCAATTCCAGGGTGATGCGCCCGGCATGATGATGCACGGCGGCCACCTGCGCCTGCAGACCTTCACCGGCTGGGCCGACCAGGGCGTCGTGCGGACGCAGGTAGAGCCGGGCCGGGCCGTCGGCCACCTCGCCCGCATCGAACGTGACGGCCTGTCCTTCCGCGTGGAAACGCCGGTCCTGCACCCGTCCCTCGATCGCGCTGGCGCGGCCGATGAAGTCGAACACATAGGCGGTGGCCGGCTGGTCGTAGATCTCGCGCGGCGTGCCGACCTGTTCGATGCGGCCGTCGCGCAGTACCACCACGCGGTCGGCGAGCTCCAGCGCCTCGTCCTGGTCGTGGGTGACGAACACCGTGGTCTGGCCGGTCTGGTCGTGCAGGCGACGCAGCCAGCGGCGCAGTTCGACGCGCACCTTGGCATCGAGTGCGCCGAAGGGCTCGTCGAGCAGCAGCACGGTGGGGTCGATCGCCAGCGCGCGCGCCAGCGCCACGCGCTGCTTCTGCCCGCCCGAGAGCTGTTCGGGATAGCGCTGGCCGTGCTCCGGCAGCTGGATCAGCGCCAGCAGTTCGTCGACGCGACGCCGGATGGTGGCCTTGTCGGGACGCCGCGCGCGCGGGCGGCTGCGCAGGCCGAAGGCGATGTTCTCGGCCACGGTCATGTGCCGGAACAGCGCGTACTGCTGGAACACGAAGCCGACGTTGCGCTCGCGCAGGCTCAGCTGCGTGGCGTCGGTCTCGCCGAACAGCACGCGGCCGGCGTCGGCCGGCAGCAGGCCCGCGACCACGCGCAGCAGGGTGGTCTTGCCCGAGCCCGACGGCCCGAGCAGGGCCACCAGTTCGCCCGCGGCGATATGCAGGTGCACCTGGTCGAGCGCGGCCGTGGCGCCGTAGCGCTTGGCCACGCCCTCGATCCGCAGGTCCACGCCCTGGCCGGTGCCGTGCATGGGGGCATGATCGCCGATCGCGCCCGCGCCTGGGCGTGAATGCGGACCGCCTGCATCCGGCGGCGGGCGGCGGTCGTGCGCAAGCTCGTCGTTG
>JAEXTE010000193.1 GCA_023453655.1 Pseudomonadota bacterium | reverse complement strand
ATCTCCAAGACCGCACTCCTGCGCATCCTCCCGCTGCTGCTCCTGCTCGCCGCCTGCCAGCGCGAGGCGCCGCAGCCGGAAGAACCCGCGGTGGCGCCGCCCAAGCCCGGTCCCATCCCGCAGATCGTGCTGCCCGAGCCCGATCCGCAGGCGGAGGAGCCGCAGGGGCCGCCGGAACTTCCCGCGCTGTTCCGCGACATCGAGCGGCGCACCTTCCAGTTCTTCTGGGACACCACCAACGAGGTCAACGGGCTCACGCCGGACCGCTTTCCGTCGCGGCCGTTCGCGAGCATCGCGTCGGTCGGGTTTTCGCTCACCGCGTACCCGATCGGCATCGAGAACGGGTGGGTCAGCCGCACCCAGGCGGTGGACCGCACCCTGGTCACCCTGCAGTTCCTCGACGGCGCGCGAATGGGGCCGCAGGCGACCGGGCGCAGCGGACACAAGGGCTTCTTCTACCACTTCCTCGACATGCAGACCGGGGCGCGCTACGACTCCTGGGTGGAGCTGTCGAGCGTGGACACCGCGCTGCTGCTGATGGGCGTGCTGTTCGCGCAGTCCTACTACACCGGCGACGACGAACGCGAAGCCGAGATCCGCGACCTCGCCGATCGCATCTATCGCCGCGTGGAGTGGCCCTACCTGCAGCAGCGTCCGCCGCTGATCTCGATGGGCTGGTATCCCGAGCGTGGCTTCATCAGCCACGACTGGCGCGGCTACAACGAGGCCATGCTGGTCTACATCCTGGCGCTGGGCTCGCCCACGCATCCGGTGGAGCCCGAGGCCTGGGAGGAGTGGACGCGCACCTACGAAGGCGACTGGGGCGTGTTCCAGGGCCAGGAGTACCTGAGCTTCGGCCCGCACTTCGGCCACCAGTATTCGCACGTGTGGATCGACTTCCGCGGCATCCGCGACGAGTACATGAAGAATCGCGGCATCGACTATTTCGAGAACAGCCGGCGCGCGACCTACGCCCAGCGCGCCTATGCAATCGAGAACCCGATGGGCTGGGAAGACTACGGCCCCAACGTCTGGGGGCTGACCGCCAGCGACGGCCCGCAGCGCACGACGCAGGACTACAAGGGCGAGCAGCGCGAGTTCCGCCACTACAGCGCCCGCGGCGCCGGCCTGTCGGACCGCTTCGACGACGGCACCATCGCGCCCACGGCCTCGATCGCGTCGATCGCGTTCGCGCCCGAGATCGTGATCCCCGCCACCGAGGAGCTCTACGAGCGCTACGGCGAGTACCTGTACTCGAGCTACGGCTTCCTCGACGCGGTGAACCCGAGCTTCAAGTACGACGTGCCGCTCAAGACCGGGCGCCTGATCCCGGGCCGCGGCTGGGTCGCCAGCGATTACATCGGCATCGACCAGGGCCCGATCCTGACCATGATCGCCAACTACCGCAACGACTTCGTGTGGAAGGTGATGCGCGGCAACCCCTACATCCGCAAGGGCCTGGAGCGTGCAGGTTTCACCGGCGGCTGGCTGGCGCCGCCGGGCGAGCCCGTGACCTCCGGCGAGCCCGATCCGGAGGCCGCCGCGGCCAGCGACATCGGCATGGCCCAGTCGCGCTCGCGCGAGGAAGAGGAGAAGGCGCCGGCCGAGCCGCGTGCCTCCGATCCGCCGCCGCAGTAGGCGGTCTGCCACAACGCCCGGCAGTGCCGGCGCCCGGCCGGCGCCGGCCGCGTGCCCTGGATACGGAGCCTGGTGTTCGATGGGATCGCGATGGCCAATCCTGCTTGCGCCGCTGCTGGCGCTGCTGCTCGGCGCCTGCGCGCGCGAGACGGGCACCACCGTCGTGCGCTTCTGGGCCATGGGACGTGAGGCCGAGGTGGTCGGCGAACTGCTGCGCGACTTCGAGCGCGAGCATCCCGGCATCCGCGTCGAACTGCAGCAGATTCCGTGGACGGCGGCGCATGAGAAGCTGTTGACCGCATTCGCGGCGGACGGCCTGCCCGACGTCTGCCAGCTGGGCAATACCTGGATCGCCGAGTTCGCCACGCTCGATGCGCTGGAGCCGGTGCAGGGAAGGGTGGACGCTTCGCTGGTGATCGACCAGGACGACTATTTCCCCGGCATCTGGGCGACCAACGTGGTCGACGGGCAGCTGCGCGGTGTGCCCTGGTACGTCGACACGCGCCTGCTGTTCTACCGCAAGGACCTGCTGGCCGAGGCCGGGATCGACACGCCGCCGCGGACCTGGGCGGAGTGGGAACGGGCGATGGAGGCGATCGTGCGCGCGGGCCCCCCGGGGCGCCACGCGGTGCTGCTGCCGGTCAACGAATTCGAGCCGCCGCTGTCGTTCGCCCTGCAGACGGGCGATCCGCTGTTGCGCGAGGACGACGGACGCGGCAACTTCAGCGGTCCGGGCTTCCGCAAGGCGCTCGCGTTCTATGCGCGCATCTTCGAGAACGGCTGGGCGCCGCGCGTGTCGGACACGCAGATCTCCAACGTCTGGGACGAGTTCTTCCGCGGCTCGTACGCGTTCTACCTCTCGGGTCCCTGGAACATCCGCGAGTTCCGGCGGCGGCAGCCGCCTGCGCTGGCCGATGCCTGGGGCACGATGCCCTTGCCCGGTCCGGAGGGTCCAGGCGCGGGTATCGCAGGCGGTACCAGCCTGGTGCTGTTCCGGTCGGGGTCGAACAAGGACGCTGCCTGGCAGCTGGTCGAGTACCTGTCCCGCCCGCAGGTGCAGCAGCGCTTCCATGCCCTGATCGGCGATCTGCCGCCCCGGCGCAGCGCCTGGGGCGACCCCGCGCGGGCCCGGGACGGGCTGGCGGCGGCGTTCCGCGACCAGCTCGAGCGCGTGCGGCCGACGCCGCAGGTGCTCGAATGGGAACGCATCGCCCAGGAGATGCGCCTGGCCACCGAACGCGTCGTGCGCGGCGGGCAGTCGCAAGATGCAGCGGTGCGCGAACTGGATTCGCGCGTGGATGCGATCCTGGAAAAGCGCCGATGGGTGCGCGAGCGGGAGCAGGGTGGGCGGCACGCGGAGGCGGAGGATGCCGCCGTCGTCCGGTCGTCGCCGGAGGTGGTCGATGCGACGTGATCTGGCCGCATGGACCTTCGTCGCGCCGGCGCTGCTGGTGCTCGGCCTGTTCTTCGGCCTGCCGGTGGCGTCCGCGCTGCTGCTGAGCCTGACCGATTTCGATCTCTAT
>JAEXTE010000191.1 GCA_023453655.1 Pseudomonadota bacterium | reverse complement strand
AGGCTGAACTGGTCCGAATACGGGGTCTTGAGCTCGTTGTTGATCAGGAACACCTCGGCACCGAAATTGGTGCCCGGCACGATCAGGTCCTCCAGCGCCCCCGGCGTCAGGTAGGCAGGATCCCAGGCGATGCAGGGACTGTTCGGCCGTTCCGGGTCGGTGCAGTCGTGGCCCGGCGTGTTGAAGTAGTACTGGTAGCGCTGGAAGGCCAGGCGGTACTGCTCATAGGACAGGTAATCGAACTGGTTGCGGTTGTAGGACCTGCCCGCTCCGCCGAAGATCACGTGTCGCTGCTCGCCGGTCAGGTCGTAGGAGAAGCCGAGCCTGGGCGCGAACGCATCCTTGAACGAATCGCGGTTGCGGCCGTTGCTGATGTAGTTCTCGATGTCGTAGTCGATGTTGGGCCGCGTCGCGACGTAGTCGCGCAGCCGGCTCGACAGCGTGTCCGGCGTGACGTGTTCCTCATAGGCGGGGTTTTCCTCGTAATCCCAGCGGATGCCGAGGTTGAGCGTCAGCCTGTCGGTCACCTCCCAGTCGTCCTGGATGTAGAGGCCGAGCTGGGAGACGTCGGATTCGACCGTGGTCGGGTTGCCGTTGCCGGGTGCGGTGAACTCCACGAAGTACGGCACGCTCGCGCCCTGCGCGATGTCGTAGCGGAACTGGGGACTGTAGGGCGACTGCTCGAAGGCGGTGATGTCGATCTGCTTGTACTTCACGCCCATCTTGAGGGTGTGACCCTCCCAACCGAAGAAGGTCAGGTCGTTCTGGAAGGAATAGCCCTTCTGCCCCTTGTTCTGGTAATCGCCGCCGCCGCCCGCGCGCAGCACTTCCTCCATCTCGGGGTTGTTCTGGCTTTCCTGTCCCTGGCGCGGCACGTACAACAGGATGCCGTTCGCGAGCAGCGCGGGGCGCGGCGCGAAGTTGGCGTCCTCGAAGGTCAGGTGGGCGTCGTTGAGCCAGTTCTCGGTGTTGAACTGGTAACGCAGGTCCACGCGGGTCTCTTCGCCCGTCTTGAGCGTCGCGCGCTCGGGCAGGTTGGGTCCGTTGCCGACGTTGGTGACTTCCTCCTCGTCCCGCCGCTTGAAGCTGAGTTCCACCAGGTGCGCCTCGCCCGGCGTCCAGCTGAGCTTGCCGAAGTACAGGTCTTCCTGGAACGGCACGGCGGCAGGCTGCCGGGCCGCGTCCTGGAACGCCGGCGGCAGGTCCTCGATCGCGAACTGGCGGCCGGGGGTGATGGTGCGCGGCGAGTTGTACTCCTTGGCCTCGTAGGTCACGAAGAAGTGCAGCATGTCGCGCACGATGGGACCGCCGAACGCGATGCCGTACTGCTCTTCCTTCGACCGGACTTTGCCGCCGGCGGCGTCCTCGGCGGGCGTGGCCTTGCGCCAGTCGTCGCCGGTCCGGTCCCAGAAGAAGTCGCCGGTGAAATCGTTGGTGCCCGATCGCGTCACCGCGGTAATGCCGGCGCTGCTGAGCTGGTCGTACTCGGCCTTGTAGTTCGAGGTGATGACCTTGTACTCGGAGATGCCGAGCTGCGGGAACGGGTTGCCGCGGCTCGAATCCTGGCCGGTGATGCCGCCCTTGAGCACGTAGTCCTTCTGGCCGACGCCATCGATGAAGACGTTGATGCCGTTCGACAGCTGGGGCCCGCTGCGCAGCGACGTGGACCCTTCCGCCCCGGTGTTGAACGTCACGCCGGGGACCACATCGGCGAAGGCAAGGAAGTTGCGCGAGGCCTGGGGCAACGACTCGATCTGGCGCTGCGACACATAGGTCGCGATCTCGGAGGTTTTGGTTTCCACCAGCGACGTCCCCGTCACCACTACCGCGTCGAGGTCGACTGCATCGCCGGCCGGCGCGGCCTCGGCCACGCCGCCGACCCCCAGGTTGAGCGTCGCGGTCTGCCCGACCGCCAGCGTCACGTTCTGCGAACTGGCCTGGCCGTCCGCCTCGACCTGGATGCGGTAGGTGCCCGGCGGCAGGCCGGCAAGGTTGTAGCTGCCGTTGGCGTTGGTCTGCACGCTGCGGGTCAGGCCGGTGGCGAGGTTGACGGCGGTCACCTGCGCCTGGGCGGCGGGTGCCGAGTCGGCCATCACCTGGCCACGGATGGTGCCTGCGGTGGACTGGGCCATCGCCGGCGCGGCGAGCAGCATGCAGCCGGCAAGGGCGCAGCTGAGCAGGCTGCGCTCGAGCCTGCGCGATGCGTGACGGGACTTGCGGTTCATCGTGTTGCCCTCCCAGGGCTTGCATTCGTCGTCGAAACGGGGGATCGAGGCCGCGACAGGACGAGGCCTCACTTCAACTCCGGCAGCGGAACCGGCGCCGCGAGCATGACCTCATCCGCTGCCTCCCGCCTGGCTCGACGCACGCACGACCAGCTTCGGCTGCAGCAGTTCGCAGGAGCGGGACGGATGGGGGCCGTCCTGCTCGTCCGCCAGCAGACGCTGGATGGCACGGGCGCCGAGTTCGGCGATCTCGACCCGCATCGTCGTTAAGGGCGGGTGTACGTAGCGCGAAAGCGGTATGTCGTCGAAGCCCGCCAGCGCGATGTCTCCAGGCACCCGGAGACCGCCCTGGCTGAAGGCGAACAGGCAGCCCAGCGCCATCATGTCGTTGGCGGCGAAAACGGCGTCCGGGCGCTGCGGGCCTTCCAGCAGCGCCTGTCCCGCCCGATGCCCCGAGGCCTCGCCGAAGTCGCCCGGCAGCACCTGCGGCTCCACG
>JAEXTE010000154.1 GCA_023453655.1 Pseudomonadota bacterium | reverse complement strand
ACGATTCGCAGGAAGGCATCCGCAACCCGGTCGGCATGACCGGCGTGCGCCTGGAGGTGCACGCGCACCTGGTGGTGTGCGCGCAGTCGGCCGCGGCCAACATCAGCAAGTGCGTGCAGCGCTGCGGGCTGCAGATCGACGACCTGGTGCTGTCCTCGCTGGCCTCGAGCACCGCCGTGCTCACCGGAGACGAGCGCGAACTGGGCGTGGTCCTGGTCGACATGGGTGCGGGCACCACCGACCTGGCGGTGTTCGTGCAGGGGGCGATCTGCCACACCGCCAGCCTGCCGATCGCCGGCGACAAGGTCACCGAGGACATCGCGCACATGCTGCGCACGCCCACGCCCGAGGCCGAGCAGATCAAGGTGCGCTACGCCTGCGCGCTGGCGCAGCTGGCCACGTCGGAGGAATCGATCCAGGTGCCGAGCGTGGGCGACCGCCCGCCGCGGCGCCTGCCGCGCCAGTCGCTGGCGCAGGCGGTGCAGGCGCGCTACGAGGAGATCTTCGAGATGGTGCAGGCCGAGCTGCGCCGCTCGGGCTTCGAGCAGCACGTGCGCGCCGGCATGGTGCTCACCGGCGGCGCCGCGAAGATGGAAGGCGTGGTCGAGCTGGCCGAGGAAATGCTGCAGATGCCGGTGCGCGTGGGCATCCCGCAGCACGTCACCGGCCTGGGCGAAGTGGTGAACAACCCGGTCCATGCCACCGGCGTGGGCCTGCTGCTGATGGGCAGCCAGATCGAGAATCCGCGGCGTCCGTCCCTGCCGACCGGCAAGGCGGGCAGCCTGCTCAAGAAACTCGGCACGTGGTTCCGGGGGGAATTCTGATGTTTCCCGCGGGAGGGCGCGTGCGCGCGGACAGGACGAGACGACGACGAAGGCGAAGCTTTGCGGTACGTGGCAACCGGTGAACCGATAACTATCAGATAACTAGAGAGGACAAGGACATGGCACATTTCGAACTGGTGGAAAAGATGGCTCCGAACGCCGTCATCAAGGTGATCGGCGTGGGCGGCGGCGGCGGCAACGCGGTCGCGCACATGGTCAACAGCAGCGTCGACGGCGTCGAGTTCATCACCGCCAACACCGACTCGCAGGCGATCCGCAACTGCGGCGCCAAGCTGCAGCTGCAGCTCGGCGGCAACGTCACCAAGGGCCTGGGTGCCGGCGCCAACCCGGAAGTGGGTCGCCAAGCCGCGCTCGAGGACCGCGAGATCATCATGGATGCGCTGCAGGGCGCGGACATGGTCTTCATCACCGCCGGCATGGGCGGCGGCACCGGCACCGGCGCGGCGCCGGTCGTGGCGCAGCTGGCCAAGGAAATGGGCATCCTGACCGTGGCCGTGGTCACCAAGCCGTTCCCGTTCGAGGGCCGCCGCCGCATGCAGGTCGCGCTCAAGGGCATCGAGGACCTGTCCTCGCACTGCGACTCGCTGATCACCATCCCCAACGAGAAGCTGATCACCGTGCTCGGCCGCAACGCCACCATGGTCCAGGCCTTCCGCGCCGCCAACGACGTGCTGCTCGGCGCCGTGCAGGGCATCGCCGACCTGATCGTGCGCCCGGGCCTGATCAACGTCGACTTCGCCGACGTGCGCACCGTCATGTCCGAGATGGGCTTGGCGATGATGGGCACCGGCCACGCCCGCGGCGACGACCGCGCCCAGGCCGCGGCCGAGTCGGCGATCCAGAACCCGCTGCTGGACGACGTCAACCAGGCCGGCGCCAACGGCATCCTGGTCAACATCACCGCGGGCCCGGACTTCACCATGAGCGAGTTCGACGAGGTCGGCCGCACCGTGGAGAACTTCGCCAGCGAGGACGCGACCATCGTGATCGGCACCGTGCTCGACCCGGACATGCAGGACGACGTGCGCGTGACCGTCGTGGCGACCGGCCTGAACCGCGGCGTGGCGCGCGGCACCGGCCGCAGCGACCACGGCTCGTACGAGACGGTCCGCCGCCCGCACGTGCAGCTGATCAATACCGGCAAGCGCGACGGCACCACCGGCATGTTCGTCGAGGACGGCAGCGACGCCTATGCCTCGGGCGGCAGCATCGCCTCCAGCCTGCGCGGCCGCAGCGTCGCGGAGTCCGCGCCGGCCGCGCCGCAGGTGGCCGACTTCGGCAGTGACAGCTACCTCGACATCCCGGCGTTCCTGCGCCGCCAGGCGGACTGAGGAAGCGGCGGCGAAGGGTCGCTGGCGCGGCGTCGGGCTGGCCCCCATCCGGCCTTCCCCCGCATGCGGGGGAAGGGCAGGGCGGCAGGGCAGGGTTCGCGCCATCCTCGCGGACCCTTTCCCTCGCCGCTGCGGCCTTTCACTCCCGCTTGTGACCTTCGACTCCGCTTGCGGCCTTCGACTCGCCGCTCGCGGCCTTTCCCTCCCCCGCTGCGGGGGAGGGAAGGGTGGGGGCACGTTCGGAGTCCTGGCCGCCAGGCCGCCACGGCGTCCAACGCCAAATGCTTCGCCCTGCTGATAGAACAGGAACAAGCCATCCCGACCCCGCCCGGTACACGCCACCTTCACCTCCACTCCCGTTCAGTTCAGCGGGTCGGGTGATAATCTGCGGCGTTGCCCCGCGCCCAGGGGCCGCCAGGGACCCTTACAGGCCGCACCGATGCCGCAGCAACGCACCATCAAGAACGTGATCCGCGCGACGGGCGTGGGCCTGCACAGTGGCAACAAGGTGTTCCTGACGCTGCGCCCGGCCGCGCCCGATACCGGCATCGTGTTCCGTCGCGTCGACCTCGATCCGGTGGTCGAGATCCCGGCCTCGGGCGACCTGGTCACCGAGACCACGCTGTGCACCGGCCTGACCTGCGAGGGCGCCAAGGTGCAGACCGTCGAGCACCTGATGTCGGCGCTGGCCGGCCTCGGCATCGACAACCTCTACGTCGAGCTGTCCGCGCCGGAGGTGCCGATCATGGACGGCTCCTCCGGCCCGTTCGTGTTCCTGCTGCAGTCCGCCGGCATCGTCGAGCAGGACGCGCCCAAGCGCTTCATCCGCATCAAGCGCCCGGTCGAGGTGCGCGAGGGCGACAAGATCGCGCGGTTCGAACCCTACGACGGGTTCCGCCTCGGTTTCACCGTGCAGTTCGACCACCCGGCCATCCCGCAGTCGCAATCGCGCGCCGAAGTGGAGTTCTCTACCGGCAACTACATCCGCGAAGTCAGCCGCGCGCGTACCTTCGGCTTCATGCGCGACCTGGAATACATGCGCGAGCGCAACCTCGGCCTCGGCGGCTCGATGGACAACGCCATCGTGCTCGACGAGTTCCGCGTGCTCAACGACGACGGCCTGCGCTACGCCAACGAGTTCGTCCGCCACAAGATCCTCGACGCGGTCGGCGATCTCTACCTGGCGGGACGCCCGATCCTTGGCGCCTTCGAGGGCTACAAGTCCGGGCACGCGCTCAACAACAAGCTCGTGCGTGCGCTGCTGGCCGACCAGTCGGCCTGGGACGAGGTCACCTTCCCGAAGACCGCGCCGCCGCCGGTCCTCTACGGCGAACCCGTCGCGGCCTGACCGGCCGCCCACATCCCAACAGCGATCCGCTGGCGCCGTTCCGTGAACGTGGTCGTGATTCGGCGCGCGGCGTGTTCACAACGCGCCCTCTTCGCTGAACCGCCTCGACGGCGTCTTCACGCCTGCAGCCCCCGTGCGGCCGTCGAAAATGCGGAATCGTTACGGAAATTTAACGAAAAATAAGCATCTGTGAAGCGGACGCTTAACGACCCGACGGAGGGTGGCCGCTAGCATGCGCTGTCCGCGTGGCCGGCCGGGATGCCGGGCAACCACCCGCGGACGCCGCAGTTCCCCTTATCCGTGGGGCTTGCGGTCCGCCGACCCGGTGTCGTCGGCCAGGGTGTCCAGCGCGGCGCGGAACGCCTCCTGTGCAGCCGGGCCCGGGACACGGGGGCGGGGCGCGGCCTGGGGAGGCTGTGGTCCCAGCGGTTGCGAGGTCGTCCGGATGGCGACCTCATGCACTTCCAGCCCGACGGAGCGGGCGGCGCCGAGCAACTGGTCGGTCGCCAGGCGAAGCCGGGCGTGCCAGACGGGCGAATCGGCGAGGAACACCAATCTGCCGTCCACGACATTGGCCAGCTTCACATGCATGGCCAGTCCGGGCGGCAGGAGGGGACGCAATTGGCGGTCCAGCGCTTCCAGGCCCAGTGCATGACGCACCGGGTCGCGGGCAGTACCGGACAGCAGTGCATCGAGCGCCGACTGCATGGTCGCGGAGCGATCCGCAGCAGGCGGCACCTTTGGCGAACTGGACCGCCGCGATCGGGAATCAGACATACACCTATGACTTTACACACAATTTCCGTGCAGGCGCTGTCGACGCTCAGGAACCTCGGCGAACGCGCGCGCAAGCGACTGCACGAACGGCCGGTGGCCGCCGCCCTGGTCCTGGTAGGCGCCGGACTGGTCGTCGGGGCCGGGCTCAACGCCTCCGCGATGACCCGCATGCAGCGCCAGGTTGCCAGCCAGGAGCAGGCGCTCGACAACACCCGCCGCGAGGCGCAGCGCGAACTCAATGCCCTGGCCGCGCGCCTGGGCGAACTGCAGGCCCAGGCCAACCGGCTCAACGCGCTGGGCGACCGCCTCACCCGCATCGCCAAGCTCGGCGACGGCGAGTTCGATTTCGACAGGCCGGTGGGCGTCGGCGGCGCCGAGCCCAGCCAGGACATGCCGGCGCGCCAGCTGGTCGGCGGCCTGGACGAGGTCGGTGCGCAGTTCGGCAGCGCCGGCCGGCAGCTGTCGGTGCTCGAGGCGCTGCTGTTCGACCAGGAGCTCGAGCGCAACGCGATGCCCTCGCGTTCGCCCGTCGCCAACAGCTACATCACCTCCGGCTATGGTGGACGCGCCGATCCGTTCGGCGGCGGCCGCCAGTACCACAAGGGCATCGACTTCGACGCCAACACCGGGGATCCGGTGATGACCGTGGCCGATGGCGTGGTCAGCTATTCGGGAGTGCGCAGCGGATACGGCAACGTGGTCGAGGTCGACCACGGCAACGGCTTCGTCACCCGCTACGCGCACAACTCGCGCAACACGGTGAAGGTGGGCGACCTGGTCCGCGTAGGCCAGGAGATCGCCCGCGCCGGCTCGACCGGCCGATCGACCGGTGCCCACGTGCACTTCGAGGTCTGGGAGAACGGGCGCGTGCACAACCCGCGCAAGTTCCTCGGGCAGATGGACGCCAGCCGCGGTTGAGGGCTCCCGCCGATCGGCCTTCCGGGCGAGGCGTCCTTGCGGGGCGCGTGCGCTTCTGGGAGGGACTCGAGGCGCTGGGCAGCAGCGGACAAGGCTCGGTGAGCCGCTTCGGGCCTGGTCCCGGGCCAGCACCAGGGGCGCCGGGTGGCTACGGCGGGTCGTTCACCGATGTCGCGCGTGGCGACGCGGCGGGTCCCATGGGGGACGTCTGGCGCCCCTTGCAAACGCGGGACCCCGCCACCACGGTACAATGCGCGTTGCCATCGAAAAGGGCGCCACTGCGCCCTTTTTCATTGCCGGCGCGCCCATCCGGCGCAGCCGCCGGCCCCGTCCCAGCTTCCGGTAAACCCATGCTCAATCGCCTGCTCACCAGCGTCTTCGGCAGCCGCAACGAACGCCTCATCAAGCAGCTCGGCGGCATCGTCAAGAAGATCAACGCCCTCGAACCCCAGATGCAGGCGCTGTCGGACGCCGAACTGCAGGCCAAGACCCCCGAACTGCGCGAGCGCGTGGCCAACGGCGAATCGCTGGACAAGGTGCTGCCCGAGGCCTTCGCCGTCTGCCGCGAGGCCAGCGTGCGCGTGCTGGGCATGCGCCACTACGACGTGCAGCTGATCGGCGGCATGGTCCTGCACATGGGCAAGATCGCCGAGATGCGCACCGGCGAGGGCAAGACCCTGGTCGCCACGCTGCCGTGCTACCTCAATGCGCTCGAGGGCAAGGGCGTGCACGTGGTCACGGTGAACGACTACCTGGCACGCCGCGACGCCGCGCAGATGGGCAGGCTCTACAACTGGCTGGGCCTGAGCGTGGGCGTGGTCTATCCGGGCATGCCGCACGGCGACAAGCACGCCGCCTACCGCGCCGACATCACCTACGGCACCAATAACGAATTCGGCTTCGACTACCTGCGCGACACCATGGCGATGTCGAAGGGCGACCGCTTCCAGCGCGGCCTGAACTACGCCATCGTCGACGAAGTGGACTCGATCCTGATCGACGAGGCGCGCACCCCGCTGATCATCTCCGGCCCGGCCGACGAGTCGCCCGAGCTGTACATCAAGGTCAACCGCATCGTCCCTTCGCTCAAGCGGCAGGAGGTCGAGGACGGCGTCGGCGACTACTGGGTGGACGAGAAGGGCAAGCAGGTGCACCTGTCCGAAGCCGGGCAGGAGCACGCCGAGGCGCTGCTGCACAAGGCCGGCATCCTCGCCGAGGGCGACGACCTCTACGCGCCGCACAACATCCACGTGGTGCACCACCTCAACGCCGCGATGCGCGCGCACGCGCTGTACCAGCGCGACGTCGACTACATCGTCCGCGACGGCGAGGTGGTGATCGTCGACGAGTTCACCGGCCGCACCCTCACCGGGCGCCGCTGGTCCGACGGCCTGCACCAGGCGGTCGAGGCCAAGGAAGGCGTGCCGGTGCAGCGCGAGAACCAGACGCTGGCCAGCATCACCTTCCAGAACCTGTTCCGCATGTACGGAAAGCTCTCGGGCATGACCGGCACCGCGGACACGGAAGCCTTCGAGTTCAACAGCATCTACGGACTGGAAGTGGTGGTGATCCCGACCCACCGCCCGATGATCCGCGTCGACCATCCGGACGCGGTGTTCCTCAACCGCAACGGCAAGTACCGCGCGGTCTGCAACGAGATCAAGGACTGCTACGAGCGCGGCCAGCCGGTGCTGGTGGGCACCACCTCGATCGAGGTGTCCGAGCTGCTGTCGCAGTTCCTGCGCAGCGAGAAGATCCCGCACGAGGTGCTCAACGCCAAGCAGCACGAGCGCGAGGCGCAGATCATCGCCAACGCCGGCCGCCCCAAGGCGGTGACCATCGCCACCAACATGGCCGGCCGCGGTACCGACATCGTGCTGGGCGGCTCGCTGGAAGCCGAGTTGCATGCGCTGGGCGAGGGCGCCAGCGACGCCGACCGGGCGCGCGTGCGCGAGGAGTGGCAGAAGCGCCACGACGAGGTCGTCGCGCTCGGCGGCCTGCATATCCTCGGCACCGAACGCCACGAGTCGCGCCGCATCGACAACCAGCTGCGCGGCCGTTCCGGCCGCCAGGGCGACCCGGGCTCGAGCCGCTTCTACCTGTCGCTCGAAGACAACCTGATGCGCATCTTCGCCGCCGACTGGGTGCAGAAGGTGATGGCGCGCATGGGCCTGAAGGAAGACGACATCATCGAGTCGCCGCTGGTGTCCAAGCAGATCGCCAACGCGCAGCGCAAGGTCGAGGCCCACAACTTCGACATTCGCAAGAACCTGCTCGACTTCGACGACGTCAACAACGACCAGCGCAAGGTGATCTACGGCCAGCGCGACGAGCTGCTCGACGCCGAGAGCGTGAAGGACAACATCGACGGCATCCGCGGCGACGTGGTGGCCGAGGCGGTCGAGCGTTTCGTCCCGCCCGAGTCGATCGACGACCAGTGGGACCTGCCGGGCCTGGAGGCCACGCTGGAGCAGGAATTCGGCCTGCGCCTGGACCTGCAGGGCCTGGCCGCCGCGCGCAAGGAACTCGATGCCGAGGGCATCCAGGACCACGTGCGCGAGGAGCTGGACCGCGTGTTCGAGCAGAAGGAGGCGCAGATCGGCGCCGAGACGATGCGCGCGCTCGAGAAGCACATCATGCTCAACGTGCTCGACGACAACTGGAAGCAGCACCTGGGCCGGATGGACTACCTGCGCCAGGGCATCCACCTGCGCGGCTATGCGCAGAAGCAGCCCAAGCAGGAATACAAGAAGGAAGCGTTCGAGCTGTTCAGCGAGATGCTGGACAAGGTCAAGCGCGAGGTGGTGACCATGCTCGCCCGCGTGCGCGTGCGCACCGAGGACGAGGTGGCCGCGATCGAGGCGCAGGAGCGCGCGCAGATCGAGGCGCGCCTGCGCCAGGCGCAGTTCCAGCACGCCGACGCCGGCGGGTACGGTGCCGACGAGGAAGCCGCCCAGCCCGACTACCAGCACGGCCAGCCGTCGCAGGTGGTCCGCGACGGCGCCAAGATCGGCCGCAACGATCCCTGCCCCTGCGGCAGCGGCAAGAAGTACAAGCACTGCCACGGCCAGCTGGCCTGACGCAGTCGCTGCGGACGCCAGCGCGGCGGCGAACCGCCCGCGCGGGCTGCAGCCGACGGGTTCGCGGCGACATTACCCGCCCCCATGACGACCTTCCCCCGCAGGCGGGGAAGGGCGGGGCGTGGCTCCCTTCCTTTGCCTGCGGATGGCCTCGCCTAATCCGCACCGCCGTCCCGATCCGCTCCCTCCCCGCTCGCGGGGGAGGGCTGGGGTGGGCGCCCGCAGGTCGCTACGCCACCCGGCGCGGGGGGGGGGGGGGGGGGGCCCCGCCCCC
>JAEXTE010000043.1 GCA_023453655.1 Pseudomonadota bacterium | reverse complement strand
AACCCGCTGTACCTGCCGCAGGCCAAGGTCTACGACGGCGCCTGCGCGATCGGTCCGGGCATCCGCCTGTGCAGCGCCGACACCATGCGCGACCTGCCGATCGCGCTGGAGATCCTGCGCGGCGGCGCCAGCGTATTCGCCGGCCTGACCCGCACCTCGCAGATCAAGCGCGGGCTGGAGGAACTGGCCGCCTGGCTGTTCCGCGAACTGCGCCAGCCCGCCGGCGCCTTCCTGTTCACCGGCACCGGCATCGTGCCGGGCGAGGACTTCAGCCTGCGCAGCGGCGACGTGGTGCGCATCGACATCGACGGCCTGGTGCTGGAGAACCCGGTCGAATGAGGGCGTCCCGCGGCCGCGCCCACCCGCTGCGCTCGATCCGGACCGGGCAGGGCGGGGCGCCTGCCGTCCTCCCGTCCACGGGGACACGACCATGAGCACGCACGCGCTCGACACCCTCCTGGGCGACGGTTCCGCGCTGCTGGCCACGCGCACCAGCGGCGAAGGTCCGCCCGGGCGCCTGCCGATCGATGCCGACACCTTGCGCGAGGCGCCCAGCGGCCATCTGTTCGGCATGACCCAGAACGCGGGCATGGGCTGGCGCGCGGCGGAGGTCGCGCGCGATCCCTACCTGATCCTGAGCACCCAGGGCGGGCTGCGCGCGGAGGACGGCAGTCCGGTGGCGCTGGGCCTGCACACCGGCCACTGGGAACTCGACCAGATGGTGCGCGCGGCCGCCCAGCGCATCGCCCAGGCCGGCGGCCTGCCGTTCGCCGTGGCCTGCAGCGATCCCTGCGACGGGCGCACCCAGGGCACCACCGGCATGTTCGACAGCCTGCCGTACCGCAACGACGCGGCGATGGTGATGCGGCGCCTGGTGCGCTCGCTGCCCACGCGCCGCGGCGTGCTCGGCGTGGCCACCTGCGACAAGGGCCTGCCGGCGATGATGCTGGCGCTGGCCGGGTGCAGCGACCTGCCCGGCGTGGTGGTGCCCGGCGGCGTGACCCTGCCGGCGCGCGGCGCCGAGGACACCGCCATCGTGCAGACCATCGGCGCGCGCTTCGCGCATGGGCTGATCGACCTCGAGCACGCCGCGGCGATGGGCTGCCGCGCCTGCGGCTCGCCCGGCGGCGGCTGCCAGTTCCTCGGCACTGCGGCGACTTCGCAGGTGATCGCCGAGGCGCTGGGCATGGCCCTGCCGCACAGCGCGCTGGCGCCGTCGGGCGAGCCGGTCTGGCTGGATGTCGCGCGCCGCTCGGCGCTGGCGCTGATGCAGCTGGCCGCGCAGGGCACCGCGCTGTCGGCCATCCTCACGCGCGAGGCCTTCCAGAACGCGCTGCTGGTGCACGCCGCGTTCGGCGGCTCGACCAACCTGCTGCTGCACGTGCCGGCGATCGCGCACGCCGCCGGCATCGCGCGGCCGATGGTGGACGACTGGATCCGCGCCAACCGCGCCACGCCGCGCCTGGTGGACGCGCTGCCCAACGGCCCGCGCCACCATCCGACGGTGCAGGTGTTCATGGCCGGCGGCGTGCCCGAGGTGATGCTGCACCTGCGCGACATGGGCCTGCTGCACCTGGACGTGGCGACCGCGACCGGGCGCAGCCTCGGCGACAACCTCGACTGGTGGGAGCGCAGCGACGCGCGCCGCATCGCGCGCGAGCGCCTGCGCGAACTCGACGGCGTCGATCCCGCGCACGTGATCATGGCGCCGGAGGCGGCGCGTGCGGCCGGGATGTCGAGCGCGCTGGTGTTCCCGCACGGCAACATCGCGCCCGAGGGCTCGGTGATCAAGGCCACCTCGATCGACGCCTCGGTGGTCGGTGCCGACAACGTCTATCGCCACAGCGGGCGCGCGCGCGTGTTCGCGAGCGAGCGCGACGCGATCCGCGCGATCAAGTCGAAGGGCCCGGACGCGGTGGTGGCGGGCGACGTGGTCGTGCTCGCCGGCTGCGGCCCGGCCGGCACCGGCATGGAGGAAACCTACCAGCTCACCTCCGCGCTCAAGCACCTGCCCTGGGGCAAGCACGTGGCTGTGATCACCGATGCGCGCTTCTCGGGCGTCTCGACCGGTGCCTGCATCGGCCACGTCGGCCCCGAAGCCCTGGCGGGCGGTCCGATCGGCCGCCTGCGCGATGGCGACACCGTGTGCATCCAGATCGACCGGACGCGGCTGGAGGGACGGATCGATTTCGTTGGCACCGATCCGGAGGCCCCCCTCGATCCGGACGCCGCAGCGGCGCTGCTGGCGACGCGCGAGCCGCATCCGGCGATGGCCGCGCACGCGCGCCTGCCGGCCGACACCCGCCTGTGGGCCGCGCTGCAGGAGGTGGGTGGCGGCACCTGGGGCGGCTGCGTCTACGACGTGGACGCCATCGTGGAGACGCTGAAGGCCGGGCGCGCCGCGCTGGCGGCGCGTTGACGCCCGCCGCCCGGATTCCGAACCCGCCAGCCGCCGAGGAGGCGCATTGCATGGAAATGTTCCTGGTCATCGCGGCAGCGATCGCGCTGCAGATCTTCCTGACGGCGCGCGGGCTCAGTCCGTTCCTGTCGCTGCTGCTGGTGGCGATCGGCATGGGCCTGGCGCTGGGCATGTCGCCGCAGGACCTGCTCAAGACCATCGACGCCGGCGTGGGCAGCACCCTGGCGGGGCTGGCGCTGGTGATCGTGCTGGGCGCGATCCTGGGCAAGGTGCTGGAGGAGAGCGGGGCGGCCGAACGCATCGCCACCACGCTCATCGCCGCCTTCGGCGAACGCAACATCCAATGGGCGCTGCTGCTCACCGGCTTCCTGGTCGGCATCCCGCTGTACTTCAACGCCGGCTTCATCATCCTGGTGCCGCTGATCTTCTCGCTGGCGCGCCGCACCGGCCTGCCGATCCTGTACCTGGCCATTCCCACGGTCGCCTCGCTCAGCACCACCCACTGCTTCCTGCCGCCGCACCCGGGGCCAGTGGTGCTGGTCAACGCCTTCGGCGCGGACATGGGGCGCACGCTGCTTTACGGCGTCGCGATGGCGATCCCCGCGGTGGTCGTCGCCGGACCGTTCCTGGGCCGGCGCATGCAGGCGATCAACCCGCCGCTGCTGGACCTGTTCGCGTCCAGCGACGGGCCGCACGAGTTGCCGGGCAACGCCAGCTCGTTCCTGATCGCGCTCTCGCCGGTGCTGCTGATCAGCCTGTCGGTGCTGGCCGATGCGCTGCTGCCCGAAGGCCCGGCGCGCACGGCCCTGCTGTTCGCCGGCAATCCCACCGTGGCGCTGCTGCTGGCCAGCCTGGTGGCCTTCTGGTGGCTGGGCCATCGGCGCGGCGTGGACCTGCAGACCCAGACGAAGTGGCTCAACGCCGCCATCGCGGGCATCGCCGTGATCGTGCTGATCATCACCGCAGGCGGCGTGTTCAAGCAGGTGCTGGTCGACAGCGGCGTCGGCGCGCGGATCGCCGCACTCAGCGAAAGCTGGCGGATGCCGCCGCTGATCTTCGCCTGGCTGGCGACCGCCCTGCTGCGGGTGATGATCGGCTCGGCCACGGTCGCGGTGATCACCGCCGCAGGCATCGTCGCGCCGCTGATCGCGTCCACCGGAGCGTCGCCGGAACTAATGGTGCTGGCGGTCGGCGCAGGCAGCGTGTTCGGCTCGCACGTCAACGACTCCGCGTTCTGGATGTTCAAGGAGTTCTTCAACCTGTCGATGAAGCAGACCTTCGCCTCATGGACGGTGATGGAAACGACGATCTCCGTCGTCGGGCTGGGGGGAGTGTTGCTGCTGGAGAGGCTGGTGGGCTGAGCGCCGTGGAGAAGCTTGCGAATCGCCGCTTCCGTCCAGATTGTCCTTGCGGGGGCAGGCTGACCCGTTGGGCAAAATCATTGCGCCGGATATCACCTCATCTGGTGGCTGATATCAGTTAGCTCCCCAAAAACAGACGGTCATCCTGGCCCCACGACGACCTGATGCATCAGCCAAGTCCATGTTTCCGTGAGGAAATTTCCGGATTGACGAGCAGCATGAGAAGCCACATGCTTCTTGCTACACCCCTGATTCGGGGTCTACTAGGTGTTAGGCCGTGGTGGAACAAAACCTTCAGGTGATTTCCGCTTCAGCAGTTTCCCGGTACCACCTGGCCACGGCTTCGGTCGCACCGCGCTTCAAGGCTCACCGGGCAAGCCCCGTCCCGCAGTCTGTGGCAAGCTCGGCAAAAGGCGGCAGTGCTGGGGAGCACGGTTGCGGCATCAAACCGTTCTGGCCACTCACTGCCTAACAAATCATTCAAGCCGACGCCGCTTCGCGGCGCGGCTTAATTCTGGTGTTAGGCCCAAGATCATTTCCCCATGAAGTACAAGCTCATCAGATCCATGGCGCATAACTGGAGCCACTCCTTCATGAGTGGCATGAACTACGTTGATGGCGACTTCGTGTTTGAAGACATGTACCAGCTCGCCCGTGACCGGAAGGGCGAAAAGGTTACAGTCACGTGGATCCCGGAGCGCCCGGAGGAGCTTTCGTCTCTCACTCCCCGCGTTCGGGACTCGCTTACGCACTATCGGAAAGCTCTGCCCGAGCACCTGAGTCGGCACAGCGTCGAGACTTCTGCAATATCAGAAATGCGCACTGAGGTGTATGTAGCGGAGAACCACCGGATGTACGTCCGGTCCTACGTTCTGGACAGCCGCGGCAAAGAGCATGTTCAGTTCGTTTGGGCCTAATTCAAGCCGAACCCGCTTCGCGGGTCGGCTTGATTCTGGTGTTAGGCGGTTATGAGCGCACTCTGGATCGTCATTGCACTAGCAGCTGCTTCAACTGCTCCTCCCACCGCTGAGCACTGCTCCAGGCTTGACCCGGAACTTGTCCGCTGTCCGACGCCCGAGCCGCCTCAAGTTACGGAGCTTCACGAGGGGCACGTGACGCTGGAGGTCAATGTGGACCCTGACGGCTCCGTCCGCTCGTCCAAGGTTCTTTCGTCATCCGGGCACCCTGCTTGGGCTAGTGCTGCTCAAGCGGCGGTGGCAAAGTGGCAGTACGTGGCGGGTTCGGGGTCTCGCACACGGGAGGTTCCCTTCGACTTCCTGTTCGGTGATCCATAGCCGCCTAACAAGTCATTCAAGCCGATGCCG
>JAEXTE010000024.1 GCA_023453655.1 Pseudomonadota bacterium | reverse complement strand
GGTACCCAGTCGTGCTCGATGCGCAGCATCGCCAGGCGCAGGCGCGCCCGCGACAGCGGATCGACCGGCATCAGCGGCGGATGCGGGTAGCGCTCGTCGAGGTATTCGCTGACCACGCTGGCCGCGTACAGCACCTGGTCGCGCTCGACCAGGGTGGGCACCGAGTGGTACGGGTTGAGGTCGATCAGGTCGGGCGGCGGGTTCTGCGCGTCGACCGGGATCAGGTCGTAGGTGACGCCCTTCGCGGCCAGGACCAGCCGCACCCGGTGGCACAGCACGTCGTCGACGGACGAAAACAGGGTGATTGCATTGCGCATACGTGGACTCGCTGCCATCAACGGCTTCTCCCGCGGCCGGAATCCGCCGGCCGCACGGCGCCGCCTGCCCCTCGCAGTCGGTCGCCCGGTCTTCGCCCCGACAACGCCAGGACGCGGCGGCCCGCTGCCGGGCCACGCCGCCCCGCCGCATCACCGGATCAGTGCACGTCCCTCCAGTACTCGTTCTTCATCAGCCACGCCAGCAGCGTGAGGAACGACAGGAACAGGATCACCCACACGCCGATGTTGGGTCGCTTGAGCGCCGCCGGCTCGCCGGCGTACTCGAGGAACGCGGTCACGTCGCGCACGGTCTGGTCGAACTCGGCCGCGCTCTGCGTGCCGGGCGATGCGACCTCGAGATGCTCGACCGCCGGGTCGCCGCCGTCGGCGCCCTGCTCGGCGTACACCGCGTGCTGCAGGCCCTGCTGCTTCCAGAACGGGTTGGGCATCGAGGCGTTGGGGAACAGGGTGTTGTTCCAGCCCAGCGGACGGGTTTCGTCGAGGTAGAACGACTTGAGGTAGGTGAACACCCAGTCGCTGCCGCGCACGCGGGTGATCAGGCTCAGGTCCGGCGGCACCTGGCCGAACCAGCGCGACGCCTGCTCGGCCGGCATCGAGGAGACGATGTGCTCGCCGAACTTGGCGCCGGTGAGGTTGAGGTTGTTCATCACCTCGTCCTCGGTCAGCCCCAGGTCCTCGGCCATGCGCGAGTAGCGCAGGTACTTGAGCGAGTGGCAGCCCGCGCAGTAGTTCATGAACAGCTGGGCGCCGCGCTGCAGCGAGGCGCGGTCGGACAGGTCGGTGCCCGCGTGCTGCACCGGACCGCCGCCCGCGGCCAGCGCGGCGAACGACAGCAGCATGCCGGTGGCGAAGACCGCCAGGCGGGAAAGGATGGTCTTAGTCATGCGTCGTCACCCGTTCCGGTACCGGCTTGGTCTTGTCGATCGCCGTCCACAGCGGCATGGTCAGGAAGAACAGGAAGTAGAAGGCGGTCAGGAAGCGGCCGACGATGGTCTCGACCGGATCGGTACCCGGGCCGGCGCCGATCTTGCCCAGCCAGATGAAGGCGACCGCGAACAGGCCCAGCAGCACCTTCGACATCAGGCCGCGGTAGCGGTACGACTTGACCTTGGCGCGGTCGAGCCACGGCACTGCGAACAGGATCGCGATCGCGCCGAACATCACCAGCACGCCGCCGAGCTTGTCCGGCACCACGCGCAGCATCGCGTAGTAGGGCGTGTAGTACCACACCGGCTTGATGTGCTCGGGCGTCACCAGGCGGTTGGCCTCGGTGAAGTTGTCGTGCTCGAGGAACCAGCCGCCGAACGCGGGCGCGAAGAAGATCACGAACGCGCAGACGATCAGGAAGAAGCAGACGTAGAAGCTGTCCTTCACCGTGTAGTACGGGTGGAACGGCACGCCGTCGGCGGGCGCGGTCTTCGACCAGCGGTTGCCCTTCGGGCCCTTCTTGATCTCGACGCCGTCGGGGTTGTTGGAACCCACTTCATGCAGCGCGCCGATGTGCAGCACCACCAGCAGCAGCAGCACCAGCGGCAGCGCGATCACGTGCAGGGCGAAGAAGCGGTTGAGGGTGGCGTCGGAGGGCAGGTAGTCGCCCATGATCCACTCGGTCAGCCCGTTGCCGATCACCGGGATCGCGCCGAACAGCGAGATGATCACCTTGGCGCCCCAGAACGACATCTGGCCCCACGGCAGCACGTAGCCCAGGAAGGCCTCGGCCATCAGCACCAGGTAGATCAGCATGCCCAGGATCCACACCAGCTCGCGCGGCTTCTGGTAGCTGCCGTACATCAGGCCGCGGAACATGTGGATGTACACCACGATGAAGAACATCGAGGCGCCGGTGCTGTGCATGTAGCGGATCAGCCAGCCCCACTCCACGTCGCGCATGATGTACTCGACCGAGGCGAAGGCTTCCTCCGCGCTCGGCTTGAAGTGCATCGTCAGGAAGATGCCGGTCAGGATCTGGTTGACCAGCACCACCATCGACAGGACGCCGAAGATGTACCAGATGTTGAAGTTCTTCGGAGCGTAGTACTCCGACATGTGCTTGCGGTAGAACGGCGAGAAGCCCGGCGCACGCAGGGTGAACCAGTCCCACACGCCGTTGACGCCGCGCTGGATCATGTTGCTCATCTCATGCCGCTCCCGGGTCGACGCCGATCACGACGGTCGCGTCGTCGGCGAAATGGTGCGGCGGCACCACGAGGTTGGTCGGCGCCGGCACGCCCTGGTAGACGCGGCCGGCCATGTCGAACTTCGACTTGTGGCAGGGGCAGAAGTAGCCGCCCTTCCACTCCGGGTCGAACGGCGCCGGGCGGATCTCGGCGACCATTTCCGGCGAGCAGCCCAGGTGCGTGCACAGGCCCACCAGCACCGAGATCTCGGGCTTGATCGAGCGCAGCTCCGGGTTGGCCTCGCTGATGTAGGCCGGCTGCTGGTCGGCGTTCTCCGAACGCGGGTCGCGCAGCTGGTCGTCGAGGGTCGGCAGGGCCTCCAGGATCGCCTTGGAACGCTTGACGATCCAGATCGGCTGGCCGCGCCACTCCACGATCAGGCGCTGGCCGTCCTGCAGGGCGCTGATGTCCACGGTCACCGGCGCACCGGCGAGCTGGGCGCGTGCGCTGGGGTTCCAGGACTTGATGAACGGCACGGCCGCGAAACCGGCCCCCACCGCGCCCACGGCCGCCGTGGTGGCGGTCAGGAATCTGCGCCGGCCCAGGTGGTCGGGTGCCCCGTCTTCGGGGTCGAATACCGCTTCGTTGGCCATCCGGCTCTCCGCGAAACTTCTTAGGTAGCTGTTTTTGATGTGGCTGGCGCGTGCGGCCCCGTCCCCGGAGGCGGACGCGCAAAGAACGCCGAAGTGTAGCGGAACGCTGAATGCGGCGACAACGTCTGCCTGTGCGGAGTGCTGGATTCCCGAGCCGGATCAGCCCCTTGCGTGGATCGTCGCCGGCATGCGCGCGGCGACCCGCCGACGGCGGAGCGCGCAGGAATCCGCCGGCCGTGCGGCAGACGGAGGGCGTGGCAGGGCGGCGGACGCCGCCGTCGGCTCAGTTGGACGCGATATGGCCGCGGTAGCGCTCGGCCAGCTGCGCGACGCGCACCACGTAGCGCTGGGTTTCGCTGTAGGGCGGGACGCCCTTGTGGCGGTCGACCGCGCCCTCGCCTGCGTTGTAGCCGGCCGCGGCCAGGGTCAGGTCGCCGTTGAAACGCTTCAGCAGCCAGGCCAGGTATTCGACGCCGCCGCGGATGTTCTGCGCCGGGTCGTAGGCGTTGGCGACGCCGAAGCGGCGCGCGGTGGCGGGCATCAGCTGCATCAGACCCTGGGCCCCGGCGCGCGAGAGCGCATTGGGATTGAACGCCGACTCGGCGTGCATGATCGCCCGCACGATCGCCTCCTCGACCCCGAACTCGGTGGACGCGGAGCGGATTTCCGCGGCGTAGGCCGAGGTGTTCAGGCGCACGTTGCCGAAGTTCACCCCCGGCAGCGGCGCGCATGCGTAGCAGGTCTCGAAGAAGCTGTAGTTGATCGTGCGGACCGCGCCCGCCCCCGCACCGCCGCGCGGACGCTGGCTGGTGTAGTGGCGCACGCCGTCCTTGAC
>JAEXTE010000429.1 GCA_023453655.1 Pseudomonadota bacterium | reverse complement strand
CTCCAGGGTCGCGCGTTCAGGTCCCTGCGCGGGCGGGCGCCCGGCGGTCGCGAGGGCAGGCGGGATATTTTGCCAGAAGGCGGTTTTCGCAAGCCCGGTGGCGCGACCGGGTGCGTTCAGGCGGTCTGGCCGGCGACATGCACCACGTGCACCGGCAGCGGCATCGGAACGGGGATGGGCACCTCGAGTTCCTCGACCGGCGGCGCGGGCCGTGCGGCGCGCGGGGCCGGCGCGGCGGGGGCCAGGTGCTCGCGCCCGGGCAGCGGGACCAGGGTGCCGATGCGGCGGGCCGGATTGCCGGCCACGATGGTGTAGGGCGCGACCTGGCCCGACACCACCGAGTTCGCGGACACGATGCTGCCTTCGCCGATCTCGGTGCCGGGCATCACCATCACCTGGGTACCGATCCAGACATTGTCGTGGATGATGATCGGCTTGACGTCGGCCGGATCCGGCGGCGCGCCGGCCAGCCGCAGCGCCGGATCGGCGTGGTGGCCGCTGGCGTCGCGGAACGACACCGAACGGCCGACCTGCACGTGCGAGCCGAGCCGGATTTCACGGCCGACCACGAAGCTGGCGTCGTGGGCGATGTCGCAGTGGTCGCCGAAGCTCAGGCGCGGGGTTTCCACGTAGCGCGCGGCGAAGGTGATGTTGAGCTTGCCGCTGATGTGCACGTGGTTGCCGATCACCAGTTCGCCGCGGCCATGCACCCACGGCACGAAGATGCCGGTGGTGATGCCCCGGCCGAATCGCGTGCAGTACGCCTTGAGGAAGGGCTCGGCGATGAACACGCGGCGGATGAAGTACACCACCGTGCGCAGGGCGAGGAAGATCGCCAGGTAGGGCTTGATCAGCAGCCGCGGCGCGGGGAGCGTGAAGTGGAGCAGCCGATGGCGGACGCTGCGCAGCATCCGGGCGGCCGGGTGCGCGGAACGGGCGGCCCAGTGCCTGACGGCGGTGGACCGGATCTTCGGAATCGGCATTGTCGGCGGGGTCCCCTGTCCGTGGAGCATAGCGTGTCGCCTGCGCCATGCACGAAGCGTTCCAGCGTTGGCCCCGCCATTTGCCGCGAATTTCGGCGGATGGCGGGCAGGAAGGACGGTGCACGTCATCACGCACTGACCGGGAGGGTCAGTTTTCAACCTGGGACGGCACGGGAGCGGGCGCGACTGGGCGCGCCGCGAACGCCAGGACGATAGCCGGAAGGACTGGAAGTGCGGCAGCGAAGGCCGCACCGGTCGGCCTCCCATGGGCGCCAAGGAAAACGCCCCGCTGGGCGGGACGTCGCGACTGCTGCCGACGGCGTTACGCAGCCGGCGACTGGTGGGCGTGGCGCCTCAGCGTACTCCGCGCCCGAACACCACGACCTCGAAGGTCTGGATCAGGATCAGCACGTCGAACATCAGGTTGTGGTTCTTCACGTAGTACAGGTCGTACTTGAGCTTCTCCTCCGCGTCCTGCTTGGAGGCGCCATAGGCGTAGCGCAGCTGCGCCCAGCCGGCCAGGCCCGGGCGCACGCAGTGGCGCAGGCTGTAGTAGCGCAGTTCGGAGTCGAGCTCGGACACGAACTCGGGGCGCTCGGGGCGCGGCCCGACGATGCTCATGTCGCCGCGCAGGATGTTCCACAGCTGCGGCAACTCGTCCAGGCGGGTGCGGCGGATGATGCGGCCCACGCGGGTCACGCGGTCGTCGTTCTTGCCGGCCCAGCGCGCCTTGCCGTCCTGCTCGGCGTCGGTGCGCATGCTGCGGAACTTGACCAGGGAAAACACGGACCCGAGCAGGCCCACGCGCTCCTGGCGGTACAGGATCGGCTGGCCGGGACCGGATTCGATGCGGATCGCCAGCGCCACCAGCAGCAGCAGCGGCCAGGTGAGGGCGAGCACGGCCAGCGACGCGATCACGTCCATCGCCCGCTTGCTGAGCTGGCGACCGACCGAACTGTCGAAGCCGCCGGAGAACACCAGCCAGGACGGGTCGGTGAGCGAGATCTTGATCTTGCCGGCTTCGCGTTCGAAGAACGAGGCCAGGTCGGTGACCTGTACACCGATCTGCTTGCACTGCAGCAGGTCCTGCATCGGCAGGCCGCCGCGGCGGTCGTCCGGTCCGAACACGATCTCGTCGATGCGATGGACCAGGGCCCATTCGGCCAGCGGGGTGTCGATCGACACCAGCTTGTCCGCGCCCACCGCGCTGGACTCGTTGCCGCAGCGCACATAGCCCACCACCCGGAACCGCCGCCGGTCGGCCTGGCGGCGCAGGCGCTGTTCGATCAGGGCGGCGCGGTCGCCCGAACCCAGCACCAGCACGCGCTGCTTCAGCGCTTCCATGTCGACCAGGCGGTCGGACATGGCGCGCAGGCCGGTGACCAGCACGAAGCCGAACAGCAGGGCCATGGTCAGGATGCCGCGGCCCAGCTCCAGCGGCGGGAAGGCGTAGTAGATGACCAGCAGCGCGCAGGTGCCGAACATGAAGCCCACCGCCTGCCGGACCAGGGAGCCGCTCCAGCTTTCGCGCAGGTGCGGCTGGTACAGGCCCATCGTGGTCATGCCCAGCACGACCATGGTCGCGAACAGCAGGGCGCGCACGCCCTGCAGCCACAGCGGGGCGTAATAGGCGAGCGGATCGGGCGCGCTGATGAAGCGCAGGTAGACCGCCAGGAACACCGCGCCCATCAGCAGCACCACCTCCAGGGCCACCACCAGGGCCAGCCAGCGCGAGGCGGTGCGTCGCATGAAGCGCGGCATCAGGCGCGCGGCGCGGCGCGCGGCAGGCGCCTGCAGGAGTTCGGTGAATTCAGCCTTGCTCATACGCTTCTGGTCCCCTGGCGGCGCCCTGCCGGGCCTGTGCCGCATCCGGTGCGTGCCGGCTGGCGATCTGCCTGTCCGTCATGGGCCGGGGTCGACCTGGGGGCCGCCGCGTCGCGGCCGCCCGGTGCGTCCGGCGATTCCTGCCACTAAGAGACGCAATGACCGGCGGAGAGGGGACAGCGCCGGCGGAACCCCATGGT
>JAEXTE010000406.1 GCA_023453655.1 Pseudomonadota bacterium | reverse complement strand
GCCTGCCGCCGAAGCCACCGGCCCGGCCGCCTGCGCCACCGACCAGGCCTCACGCCCGGTCGAGCCCATCAACGATCGTCCTTGCTTGACCCGGGAGCGGGCCGTGGGTTGTGGAGGCAGCAACGCTCATTCGGAATCCGGTTCAGTGGAATGACGCCGTAAGCGTGCGGCCGAAGACAGCGACAGGCTGGCGAACAGAAACTGAAACGGCGGATGGCAGCACGATCGGCCATGCGCGCCTGAATGCCGCAGCGATCCGGTTCCGACGCGGCGCGTGCGATGAGCGCTCGGCGACCACGACGGACTGGCCGAATCCGGCTGCTTAAGCCGTATCAGCACGCAGACTCCAGCCCTGCCGGCGCGGTCCTTCGCCGCGCACTCGCCACAACGAATCGAACCCGATGGATGCAGTGATCGAACCCGTCCGCGCCAGCAGCGACATTCCCAGCCACTTCTACCGGGACGCGCCGCAGGACGCCCACCAGCGCCGGCGGCATCGCGCCGTGCTCGCGCTGTTGCGCGATCTCCCTCCCGGGCGCGTGCTCGACTACGGTTTCGGCTGGGGCGACATCGCCTGGGCGGCCTCGAAGACGCATCCCGACATCCACGCCGTGGACGTCGAACAGCGCCGCGTCGACTTCGCGCGCCAGCAGTACGCGCCGATCCCCTTCGACCGCTGCCGGCCCGATGGCGTCGACTTCGAGGACGCCAGCTTCGACATCGTGCTCTCGATCGTGGTCCTGCCCTTCGTGCCGGACGACGAGGCCTACGTGGCCGAACTGCGGCGCGTGCTGCGCCCGGGCGGCCATCTGGTCGTGGCCACCAAGACCTCCCAGTTCCTGCCGCGCATGTGGCGGCGGCTGAGCGGCCAGCGCGAGCGCGACCGCAATCCGACGCCCGGCATCCGCCACCACGATGCGTCCGACGCCGCGGCGCTGCTGCAGCGCCACGGCTTCAGCATCCTGCGGCGCGAAGCCTTTTACGACCCGCCGTTCGAGGCGCGTCGCAACATCGTCGACATGGTCAATGGGGTGTTCGAGGTCGCGGGCAGCGCGCTGGGCCTGGTCGAGACCGCGCCCTACCCGCTGTTCCTTGCGCGTCGCGAGGGCTGACGCGCGCAGACCGCCTTACTGGCGCGACGTCGCCGTTCCGAACGGATCGCTGGACAGCCAGCGCATCCAGCGCTGCCATAGCGCCACCACCGGCGGAGTGATCCGCACGTGGCGCAGCTCGCTGGCGGATCGCTGTGGGGAAGTGGGCGTGGGTGCGGCGGCCTGCTGGTCCTGTGTCGAACTCCGCGGCGCGGCGGCCGGCTGACGTTGCTGAGGCGCCGGTGCCGGTGCGCTGGACGCGCCCGACGCACCTGCCGGCGCCAGCGGCTGCGCACCATTGCGACGACGGGTGGCGCCGCCAGCCCCGCCGGGGGCTTCCAGCGCACCGATATCGATCCGCGCGCCCGGCACGCGCGCGACCTGGCCGCCGATCGCCAGCTTGGCCCGCAGCGGCGGATCGAACTGCGGCAGCGCCAGCGGCGACGGGAACGGAAAGGCGGACGGCGACGGCGGCTGCGGATTGCCCGCGGACACCAGCGGGCTGTTCGCCGTCGGACGCAGCTGCAGCTGGCCGACGTTGGCGAAGCCCGGATCGCTGCCGCGCACGGTGCCGGTCAGCTCGCCCGGCACCAGCGCCGCGGAGGACTGGATCCAGTTGTTGGAACCGGCCACCTTGCGCCCGCTGGTCCACGGCTCGCGGCTGGTCGGCGCGCAGTAGGGCGTCTCGACCTCATTGGCCTCATGGACGCGCAGCACGTTCAGTTCCGACGGAGCGCTGGTCTTGTAGATGACGTTGTTGTGCATCTCGATCGACTCCTGGCCCAGCTGCACCAGGACGGCATTGGCGATGCCCGCGCGATTGAAGATGATGGTGTTGTTGACCATGCGCAGGCGGCCCTGGTTGCGCCCGTTGAGGTCGCCGCCGGTCCGGATCGCGTTGCGCCACGAGGAGGTGTGCACGATGACGTTGCCGACCAGGTCGACGTCTTCGCGCCGCAGGTTCGGTGTCCAGCCCGACTGCTGGGTCTCGCAGTCCGGCCCGATCAGCTCGAGTTCCTGGTAGGCCGAGTTCTCGAACCAGTTGTAGTAGATCAGCGCGCGCTCGTGGCGGTTCTTGAGCAGGCTGCCGCCGTTGCCGTCGTGCACGTAGTTGTAGCGCATCAGGAACACCGAACCCGGGTACGCCACCTGGTCGGATTGCATGTAGATCGGATGGCGGTGGGTGCCGGCGCCCGCGTTGTAGATCTCGCTGTACTCGAGCGTGAACGATCCGGAATTGTTGTCCGCGCCGAGGATGCCGTGCGAGGGGCAGTCGCGCACGATGGTGTCGCGCACGGTCACGTCGTGCGCTTCGCTGAAGATGCACGACGAGGTTCCGCCGCGCACGTCGAAGCCCTCGAAGACCACATGGTTGGACTGCTGGAACTTGATCGTGTGCGAGCCGCCGCTCAGCACCGGGCGGGTGGAGCCGGTGGAGCGGTTCCAGCGGAAGGTCACCGGGTTGCCGGGGGCGCCACGGTCGGCGCTGCGCACGACGATGTTGCCGTTGTAGGTGGTCCCGCCGTCGACCAGCACCACGTCGCCCGGCTCCAGGTCGACGTTGTCGACCAGGGCGGAGAGCTGGGTGTACTGGCGACCGGAGGGGCCGACGGTATAGGTCGCGGCGAACGCGAACGAGGGCAATGCCAGCACGGCACAGGCGATGGCGGCGCGACACAGGGGACGAGGCATGCGGCAAGACTCCGAGTGGAACGGGACCCCCTGTCCCGGGCCACGGCTGCGGCCCACGGTCGCGCATCTTACCCCCCGCCCATGGGCGCCTTCCCTTCCCGCCCATGAATGCACGGCAAACCGGGAAGAACCGGGAAGTGCGGCACGGCGGCGGCGGAACGGCGTCCCGCGGAAAACGTGGCGTCGGGGTCGAGACTTCGATATCCGACGCGGAGGCACAAAAAAACCGGCCATTGGCCGGTTGATTTGGCGCGCCCGGAAGGATTCGAACCTCCGACCCCCAAGTTCGTAGCCTGGTGCTCTATCCAGCTGAGCTACGGGCGCGTCGTGCAGAAGCGGAATTATGAAGAGATGAGCGACGCGCGTCAATCATCCCGTTGCAACTGGCGGAGACTGAGGGATTCGAACCCTCGATGGAGCTTTTGACCCCATACTCCCTTAGCAGGGGAGCCCCTTCGGCCTCTCGGGCAAGTCTCCGGGTGTACCGCGTGCGACAGCGCGCTGCGCACGACAGGCCGCGAAGGATACCGGAGTCGCGGCCGCCGCGGCAAATCAATTGCCGTCGGTTTCGGACTCGCGTGCGGATTCGGGCTCGTCGCCGCGACGGATGCGCTGGTAGATCTCTTCGCGATGGACGGCCACGTCCTTCGGCGCGGTGATGCCGATGCGCACCTGGTTGCCCTTCACCCCGAGCACGGTGACGGTGACCGAGTCGCCGATCATCAGGGTCTCGCCGACGCGGCGGGTCAGAATCAACATCTTGGAAATCTCCGTAGGCCGGTGGCCTGTGCTGCCGAAACGCCCCCGGCCCCGGCGCGCGCGCCTGCTGCCAACACACGTTTCAAACTGAAATAAACGAGAAGCATGTCCGGACCGGGACGCCCGGTCAACCGACAGAGGTCATGGAGCAAATACTCGGTATCAGCCGGCACTCAGCTTCGCCGCGACCCAGCCGGGAACGTCGGTCAGCGCCGCGACCAGGTCCGGGCCATCGGCACCTCCGCCCTGCGCCATGTCCGGGCGACCGCCGCCCTTGCCTCCGGTACGACCGGCAACGAAGCCGACGAGTTCCCCGGCCTTGATCCGGCCGGCCGCCGCGCCGGACACGCCGGCGACCAGCGCCGCCCTGCCTTCGCTCGCGCCGGCCAGCACGATCGCGGCATCGCCGAGTTGCTGGCGCAGCCGGTCCAGGGCATCGCGCAGTGCCTTCGCGTCCAGGCCGTCGACGCGCGCGGCCAGCACCCTGATGCCGTGCACCTCGACCGCCTGCGCGCCCAGGTCGGCGGTCGCGCCGCTGGCGGCCTTGGCCTTGTAGGCCTCGACCTCGCGCTCGAGCTTCTTCTGGCGGTCGAGCAGGCCACGCAGCTTGTCGGCGACCTCTGCGGTGGTACCGCCGAGCAGGCCGGCGGCCTCGCGCAGGCGGCCCTCCTCGCCCAGCACGTGGTCGAGCGCGGCCTGGCCGGTCAGTGCCTCGACCCGGCGCACGCCGGCGGACACGCCACCCTCGGACACCAGCTTGAACAGGCCGATCTCGCCGGTGCGGCCGACATGGGTGCCACCGCACAGTTCGACCGAATCGCCCATCTTCACCACGCGCA
>JAEXTE010000387.1 GCA_023453655.1 Pseudomonadota bacterium | reverse complement strand
GCGCGGCCGGCCGGGCGCCTGCTGCGGTTGCACCAGCCGCTGCCCCCGGCCTCTGCCACGCGGGTGCGGACGGCTGTCGCGGGCGGCGGCCACTGGCGCGCCCTGGTACCGACGGCCGTCGCGTCCTACATCGAAGATCACGGCCTGTACGGCGTGCACGGGGCGCCGACCCCGCGGCCGGTATAATCGCGCCGCTACCGCCAGAGCCAGCGCCCTTGACCAGTTCCGCGCACGTCATCAAGACCCGCCTTCCCAACCCGCCGCCGCCCGCCGAGGTGCTGCTTCGCACCATCCACGCCGCGGTCGATTCGCTCAAGGCCAACGACGTCGTCGAGATCGACGTGCGCGGCAAGACCAGCGTCTGCGATTACATGGTGATCGCCTCGGGCACGTCGACCCGCCACGTGAAGTCGATCGCCGACGAAGTCGTACGCCAGGCCAAGCAGCTCGACTGCCAGCCGCTGGGCGTCGAAGGCGAGCGCGAGGCCGAGTGGGTGCTGGTCGACCTGGGCGACGTGGTGGTGCACGTGATGCTGCCGCGGGTGCGCGAGTTCTATGCGCTCGAACGCCTGTGGACCGTCGGCGACCAGCCGCCGCTCGCCAACGAAGGCTGAGCGGAGCGCCGCTGGCCGCCTGGCCTGCCGCCGGCGTCGATCGCGCATAGAACAAACGCCCGGCAGGCGCGAGGCCTGCCGGGCGTCTCCTATCCGGCACCGTGGCGGCGCCGCCCCTGGACTCAGAACTTCACCACCCAGGCCACGCCGTAGACGCGCGGGTCGATGTTGGCGGTGCCGACCTTGATCCCGTTGACCTCGACGTCGCTGTCGATGTCGGCCCAGCGGGCGTCGACGCGGATCGCGCTGCGCTCGCTGATGGCGAAGTCCACGCCCACGTGCGCGGCCAGGCCCCAGGAATCGCCCAGCTTGAGGTCGGTACCGGACAGTGCGCCGGTGGTGTCTTCGCTGAAGAAGGTCGTGTAGTTCACGCCCAGGCCCACGAACGGCGTGGCCTTGCTGGCGTTCGCGAAGTGGTACTGCAGCGAGACCACCGGCGGCAGGTGCTTGGTGCTGCCGACCTTGCCCACGCCGCGCACCTCGATGTCGTGCTGGAACGGCATGGCGGCCAGGACTTCGATGCCGAGGTTGTCGGCGATGAAGTACTCGGCGGTGATGGTCGGACGCACGCTGTTGCCGACCTCGGTGGGCGGCAGCGGGCCCAGGCCCAGGGCGGTGGCGTCCAGGCTGCCGTTGTCGGACCTGGGATCGACGTTGTGCACGCCCACGCCCAGGGTCCAGTCGCCCTTGGACTGGGCGGCGGCGGGCATGGCGATGGCGGCGGCCAGGGCCGCGAGCAGCAGGGTCGAGGTGCGCTTCATGTGTGTGGCTCCGTGTGGGGTGGCGCCAGTGTGTCGGCGCCATGCCCGCGGCTCCTTGATCCGGATCATTGCAGGCGCAACCAGTCGCGCCGCGCCGTCGGACCCCGGAACGCCCCGGCCGGCCTGCTAGAATCCGGTACTTCTTCCAACCTGTTCCGGGAGTCCGCGCACCATGGCGATCAAGGTAGGCATCAACGGGTTCGGCCGCATCGGCCGCAACGTGCTGCGTTCGGCGGTCCAGAATTTCGGCGACATCCAGATCGTCGGCATCAACGACCTGCTCGAGCCCGATTACCTGGCCTACATGCTGCGCTACGACTCGGTGCACGGACGCTTCAAGGGCGACGTGTCGGTCGAGGGCAACACGCTCGTGGTCAACGGCAACCGCATCCGCCTGACCCAGGAGCGCGACCCGGCCAACCTGAAGTGGGACGAGGTGGGCGCCGAGGTGGTGATCGAATCCACCGGCCTGTTCCTCGACAAGGCCACCGCGCAGAAGCACCTCGATGCCGGCGCGAAGAAGGTGGTGCTCTCGGCGCCGTCGAAGGACGACACGCCGATGTTCGTCTTCGGCGTCAACCACGAGAGCTACAAGGGCGAGGCGATCATCTCCAACGCCTCGTGCACCACCAACTGCCTGGCGCCCATCGCCAAGGTGCTCAACGACAAGTGGGGCATCAAGCGCGGCCTGATGACCACCGTGCACGCGGCCACCGCCACGCAGAAGACCGTGGACGGCCCGAGCAACAAGGACTGGCGCGGCGGCCGCGGCATCCTCGAGAACATCATTCCCTCGTCGACCGGCGCGGCCAAGGCCGTCGGCGTGGTGATCCCTTCGCTCAACAAGAAGCTCACCGGCATGAGCTTCCGCGTGCCGACCTCGGACGTGTCCGTGGTCGACCTGACCGCCGAGCTGGAAAATCCGGCCAGCTACGAGGAGATCAAGGCCGAGATGAAGGCGCAGAGCGAAGGCGCGCTCAAGGGCATCCTCGGCTACACCGAGGACAAGGTCGTGGCCACGGACTTCCGCGGCGAGACCTGCACCTCGGTGTTCGACGCCGAGGCCGGCATCGCGCTCGACCCGACCTTCGTCAAGCTGGTGGCCTGGTACGACAACGAGTGGGGCTACTCGAACAAGTGCCTGGAAATGGTGCGCGTGGTCGCGGGCAAGTAAGCCCGCGGTAGCCGCATGCGATACCTGGAGCCCCGCAGTCGCGGGGCTTCTTGTTTTGGCGAGCCGGCCCGCTAAGGTGGCCGGCACTGCGCCGGGATCGGCGTTCCTGGGGATGGCGGAATGGAAGGTCTCCTGACCCTGCTGGCGCTGGCCGTGCTGGCGGTTCCCGTACTGCTGGTGGTCGCGCTGGTCTCGATCGGCGGACTCAAGCGGCGCGTGGGCGAACTGGAACTCCGGGTTTGCGAGCTGCGCGCGGCGGCAAGCCGGGGCGAGGGCGTGGAACGGGCTGCCGCATCCGCGGCCGCTCCGCCTGCGCCGGCGCCAGTTGCTGTCGCCGCTGATGTCCCGGACCCGGAGGTTGGCATCGAGGGCGTCCCACGGGGGGATGCCGACGCGGTGCATGATGAGGTTCCGGCGGTCGCGATGCCCCGCGGCACCGCCGATGCGCCGCCCCTATCCCAGGCGCAGGTTCAGCCGCCGCCCCTGCCTGCCGCGGCGCGCGCGCCTGCGCCGCAGCCTGCGCGTCCCGTGGTGCCTCCGCCCGCCGGTCCCGATCCCTTCGGCGTCGCGGCGCGTGCGGTCAAGCGCTGGTTCACCGTCGGCAACGTGCCGGTCAAGGTCGGCATGCTGGTGCTGCTGGCGGGCGTGGCCGCGCTGCTGCGGTACGCCAGCGAGCAGGACTGGCTGCAGCTGCCGGTCGAACTGCGCCTGGCGGGCGTGGCCGCCGCGGCGATGGCGGGGCTGGCGTTCGGCTGGCGCCAGCGCATGGCCAGGCCGGCGTTCGCGCTGGCGCTGCAGGGCGGCGCGATCGGCGTGCTGCTGCTGGTGGTCTTCGCCGCCTTCAAGCTCTACCACCTGTTGCCTGCCGGGGCGGCCTTCGGGCTGAGCGTGGTGCTGGTGGCCGGGGTGGGCGTGCTGGCGGTGCTGCAGGACTCGCGCACGCTGGCGGTGCTCGGCATCCTCGCCGGCTTCCTGGCGCCCATCTGGCTGTCCACCGGCAGCGGCAGCCATGTCGCGCTGTTCTCGTACTACGCGGTGCTCAACCTGGCGATCTTCGCGATCGCCTGGGCCAAGGCGTGGCGGGTGCTCAACCTGCTCGGTTTCGTCTTCACCTGGGGCATCGGCATCGCCTGGGGGGTGCTGGCCTATTCGCCGGCGCACCAGGCCAGCACCCAGCCGTTCCTGGTGCTGTTCTTCGTGTTCTACCTGCTGCTGCCGATCCTGTACGCGCGCAGGCGTCTGCCGCAGCGCCGCGACCTGGTCGACGGCTGCCTGCTGTTCGGCACGCCGCTGATCGCGTTCTCGCTGCAGGCGGCCCTGCTGGACGGCACGCGGCTGCCGCTGGCGTTCTGCGCGCTGGGCCTGGCCGTCGTGTACGCGGCGCTCGCGTGGACGCTGCGCCGGCGCGAAGGCTACGCGGTACTGGCGCAGGCGCATGCGCTGCTGGCGCTGGGCTTCGCCACGCTGTCGGTGCCGCTGGCGCTGTCGGCGCGCGCCACCGCCTGCGTGTTCGCGCTCGAGGGCGCGGCGCTGGCCTGGCTGGGGCTGAGGCAGCGGCGCCTGCTGCCGCAGCTGGCGGGCGCCGGGTTGCAGCTGGCGGCGGCTGCGGCGTACGCACTCGGCATGCCCGCCCTGGTCCCGCCGGACGTGCAGGCGCTGGCCAACCCGGCCTTCATGGGCGCGCTGCTGATCGCGCTGGCAGGCTTCGCCAGCGCGTGGACGTATCGCGATCGTGGGCATGCGCGCATCGCGCTGGCGTACTACGCATGGGGCCTGGCCTGGTGGGCCGGCAACCTGTTCCACGAGATCGAGGCCTTCGTGGCGCGCGATGCGAGGCTGGCCGCGCTGCTCGCCGCGACCGCGCTGAC
>JAEXTE010000356.1 GCA_023453655.1 Pseudomonadota bacterium | reverse complement strand
CCAGATAGATCAGCAGGTTGCGGCAGACCAGCAGGTCGATGCGCGAGATCGGGGCGTCGGTCACCAGATTGTGCCGGCCGAAGATCACGCATTTGCGCAGCTCGCGCTGGAAGACGTAGTGGTTGTTGGTGCGCTCGAAATACCGTTCCAGCAGCGGGGACGGCACGCTTTCCACGTCGCGCGGGGAATAGATGGCGTGCCGGGCGGTGTTCAACGCCGCGTCGTCCAGATCGGTGGCGTAGATCTTCACCCGGTTGATGAAGGCGTCCTTGCCCAGCGCCTCGGCGAGCAGCATGGCGAGGGAGTAGGGCTCCTCCCCCGACGCGCAGCCGGCGCTCCAGATGCGGATGGGCTCGCCGTCGGAACGCTGCGCCAGGATCTGCGGGACCACGTCCTTCCGCAGCACGTCCCAGGAGTCGGTGTCGCGGAAGAAGGAGGTCACGTTGATCAGCACGGTGTTCAGAAGGTGGATGAATTCCTGCGGGTCGGCTTCCAGCAGGCCGTGGTAGGCGGCGAAATCCTCGCAGCCGGCCTCCTCCATCCGGCGGCGGATGCGCCGCTGCAGGCTGGTGCGCTTGTAGCCGCGGAAATCGAGGCCGCGGCTCTCCTGGATGTAGCGGATCAGGGCCTCGAATTCGGGGTCGGCGGGCTCCTTGGCGCTGTCATCCTTGCCGGACATCTCAATGCGCCTCGTCCCAGTTGCCGCCGATGCCGGCGTCGGCCACCAGCGGCACGCCGAGCGTCGCAGCCCCCTCCATGACCTGCCGCACCAGGGCGGCGGCGCGTTCGGCCTGATCCTCCGGCGCCTCGAACAGCAGTTCGTCGTGCACCTGAAGCAGCATGCGGACCTCGTCGAAGCCGGCCTCCTTCAAGGCGCCGGGCACGCGGGCCATGGCGCGCTTCATGATGTCGGCGGCGGTGCCCTGGATCGGCGCGTTGATCGCCTGCCGTTCCGCGAAGGCGCGGCGGGCGGCGTTCTTGTCGTGGATGCCGGGGATATAACAGCGCCGCCCGAACAGCGTCACCACATGGCCGTTCTGGCGCGCGAAGGCCTTGGTCGCCTCCATCCACACCTTCAGCTCGTGGAAGCGCTCGAAATAGGCCTTGATGAAGGCGTTGGCCTCGCCCGGCGCGATGCCGAGCTGGCGGCCCAACCCGAAGCCGGAAATGCCGTAGATGATGCCGAAGATGATCGCCTTGGCCTTGCGCCGGATCTCCGAGGTCATCTGGTCCAGCGGCACTCCGAAGACCTGGCTGGCGGTGGCCGCGTGAATGTCGATGCCGTCCTGGAAGGCCTGTTTCAGCGCGGCGATGTCGGCCATCTCGGCGACCAGCCGCAGCTCGATCTGCGAATAGTCCACCGACACCAGCTTGCAGCCCGGCTCGGCGACGAAGGCGCGGCGGATCTTGCGGCCCTCCTCGTTGCGGATCGGGATGTTCTGCAGGTTGGGGTCGGTCGAGGACAGCCGCCCGGTGTTGGTCAGCGCCATGGAGAAGCTGGTGTGGACGCGGTCGTTCCGGTCGGCCTGCTCCTGCAGCGCGTCGGTGTAGGTGCTCTTCAGCTTGGCGAGCTGGCGCCAGTCGAGCACGCGCTGGGCGATGTCGTGCCCCTGTTCGGCCAGCGCCTCCAGCACGCTGGAATCGGTGGAGTAGGCGCCGGTCTTGCCCTTCTTGCCGCCGCCCGACAGCTTCATCTCGTCGAACAGGATCTCGCCGAGCTGCTTGGGTGAGCCGACGTTGAACGGCCGGGGGGCGAGCGCGTGCACCTCGGCCTCCAGCTGCACCAGCCGCTCGGCGAAGTCCTGCGACAGCCGCCGCAGCTCGGCGCGGTCGATGCGCACGCCGGCGCGCTCCATGTCCGCCACGATGGGCGTCAGCGGGCGTTCCAGCGTCTCATAGACGGTGACCATGCGGGCATCGACCAGCAGCGGCTTGAGGATCGTCCACAGGCGCAGCGTGATGTCGGCGTCCTCGGCGGCGTAGTCGAGCGCCTTGTCCAGCTCCACGCGGTCAAAGGTGATCTTCGTCCGGCCGGTGCCGCAGACCTCCGCGTACTTGATGGTCGTGTAGGCGAGGTGCAGCTCGGCCAGCTCGTCCATGCCGTGGCCGTGCGCGCCGCCTTCCAGCACATAGGACATCAGCATGGTGTCGTCGGTCGGCGTCACCCGCACGCCGTGGCGGGCGAAGAGCTGGTGGTCGAACTTGAAATTGTGGCCGACCTTGAGGATCGACGGATCCTCAAGCACGTCCTTCAGCGCCGCCATGGCCTGTTCGGGCTTGAGCTGCCGTGGCCCGTCGCCGCCGAACGCCAGCTCGCCCTCGGCGCTGTCACCGGCGCGATGGCCGACCGGGATGTAGCAGGCCAGCCCCGGCGCCGTGGACAGCGAGATGCCGACCAGATTGGCGGTGGAGGGGGTGAGCGAGTCGGTTTCGGTGTCCACCGCCAGCACGCCGGCCTCGCGGGCACGGTCGACCCACGCCTGGAGGGCGGGCAGGTCCTGCACCAGTTCGTAGCGCTTCTCGACGTCGTGCAGGGCGTGCGTGCGGACGCGGGGAGCGGCGGATCCGGCGCCTCCACCCTGGCTCTCCCCCGCTGGCGCAGGGGAGGGAATGGAAGCCCACCCCAGCGAAGCGGGGGAGGGTTGG
>JAEXTE010000345.1 GCA_023453655.1 Pseudomonadota bacterium | reverse complement strand
GGATGCGCTGGCTGGTCTACCTCGGCGGCATCTGCTACGGGCTGTACATCCTGCAGCGGCCCTCCGAGGTGCTGCTGGTCAAGGGGCTGGAACTGCTGTCGGTGGATATCGAACGGTTCGGCCTGGTGTCGCTGCTGACCAAGACGCTGTTCGCGGTGCTGGTCGCGCACCTGAGCTTCCGCGTGCTGGAATCGCCCATCAACCGGCTCAAGTCGCGCTTCGTCTCCGGACGGCATCCGCTGTTCGAAGCGCCCGCGACTCCCGGCACCGGCGCCAGGCCGTTGCCCACGGCGCACCCTGGCCATGGCGGGCCGCCACCGCATCTTCCGCTGGAACTGGACCGGCCCGGCCGTTGACGCAGGCCTGCCACACCGCGCGTGGGGCAGGCTGGCGGCGATCAGGCGTGGATCTGCCTGCCGCCAGCGAACGACCAGTTTTCCCAGGTGGTTTCCCTGAAGACCACCATCACCTGTTCCATGTCCAACCCCGCCGCTTCCAGCAGTTGGCCCAGCTTCGACAGGAATTCGCGTTTCACCTTGACGCTCCGGCCCGCCGACAGCAGCACTTCGACCAGCACGAAGTCGTCGCCGCGCGGACGCGCCGCGTCCGGGTAGGTGGGGTGGAAGCGGAAATCCTCCGCGTCGAGTTCCAGCACGCGCTGGAACAGGTCGGTCGGCGGCACGCCGATGTGCTGCAGCGACGCGTGCACGGCATCGAGTACGGCATTCTTGAAACCGGCCGGCTTCGGCTTCCTGACCGTGAGGGTGACCAGCGGCATGGGGGACGGCTCCAAGGGCAGGGCGACGACAGGCGTCCGGATGCCGCCATTCTGGACCTGCGGCACGCGCGATGCCACGCCGCCTGCGATCGCGTGCGGCGCAACCGCAGGCTCGAGCGGCGAGCCCTCAGGTCCGCGCGGACGGCGACAGGGAGCCGAGCACGTCCATCGCCCGCTGCGCCGCGTCCGACGGTACGAACAGGTGGTCGTGGTGGACGCCGGCGACCACGTTGCAGGCGATGCCGGCATCCGCCAGGACCCGCGAGACCGCCGCGGTCAGCCCGACTGCCGCGAGGTCGGAATGGACCGTCAGCGTGATCCAGGCCGCCTGGAACGCGATCGGCAGGCCCAGCGTATGCGCGATGTCCTCGGGCACGACGACCGACAGGCCTTCCGGTTCCCGGACCGAGGCGACGATCGCCGCTGCATCGAGCGCGACCCCGTCCGGCAGCACGAGGAAAGCGTAGGCGCCTGGCACGAGCGCCGGCCGCAGGCCGGCCAGGAGTTCGCGCAGGTCCCGGGTCGCCGCCATGGTTCAGGACGCCGGCGGCAGGCGGATATCCGACAGTCGCCAGCGCAGGCCTTCGCGTGTCAGCACGAACACCAGCGGCTGGCCGTCCTCGGTGTGCACGGTAGCGGTGAAGCGCGAGGTCGATTCGTAGCGGCGCTCCGCATGGCGCCAGGGATCGGGCCGGGCGCGCGCGCCTTCCTCGCTGCGCGGCGGCGGCAGGCCGGTGGCGCGGTTCCACACCTTGCGTCCTTCGATCAGCGCACCGAGTCCGTAGGGCGTCACCATCAGGTCGATGGCGCCGCCCGCAAGCTGCTGCGCGACGCCCGCGCCGAGCGCGCCGATCCAGCCCGAATGTCCGTCGATGCCGAGGCTGCGCGAGAGGCGGTCGCCGGCCTGGTCCTTCAGGCTGGCGCGCAGGCGCGGGAAGTCGACGTGTCGCGCGAGGGCGGCGGCGTTCTCCTCGCGGACCGCCCTGCCGATGGCGTGCATCGTCACGTAGGGCCCGGCGGCCACCCAGCCCAGCAGCGCGGCCAGCAGCAGGACGACGACGGCCAGCCACCGGCGCATCAGAACTCCAGGTCCAGCGAGGCGCACAGGTAGTCCATGAAAGGCGCCAGGGCCTGCAGGTCCTTCTGCAGCGTGGCCAGCAGGCGTGGACCGAGCATCACCCCGTCGTCAATCGGGCGCCATGCGACGAAGTTTCGATGGCGCAGGTCGTCGAGGAACTCGAAGTCGGCCGGGAAGCCGCGCGGGGGTCGCACCAGCATCTCGTCGTTGTCGAGGTCGAAGCGCCGGCGGAACGCGGGGGCGTGCGCGGCGGCCTTCCAGCCGCCGGGATTGTCGAAGATGAACTGGCGGATCCGGCGCTGCACCGGAGTATCGGGATGCCAGATGCCGCCGCCGAAGAAGCTGCCGCCGGGCTGCAGGTGCAGGTAGAACGAGGGCGCCGGCACCTCGCGGCAGCGCTCGTGGTACAGGCGCGCGCCCTGCCACTGTTTGTAGGGCGCCTTGTCGCTGGCGAAACGCGTGTCGCGCTGGATGCGGAACATCGAGCCGCCGACCTTGCGCGAGTCGGAGCGGAAATGGATGCTCACTTCGGCCAGCGGCCCGCGCAGGTCGTCGAGCAGGCGCTGGAACGGCGCGCGTACGTGCGCCTCGTAGTCGTCCTTGTGCGCCAGGAACCAGGCGCGCTCGTTGTGGCGCGCCAGCGAACGCAGGAACTTCAGGGACTTGTCGGTGAAGTAGGTGCTCATGCCAGGGATGCGTGGAGTTGGCGGCCCCAGCGGTCGAGGTCGTAGAGCAGGGCCAGGCGCGCGGCATCGCCGGCGTGCTCGGCGCGCAGTGTGGCGATGCGGTCGAAATAGGGCGTGAAACCCAGCTCGGACAGCGCGCTGTCGTCGGCCAGCCGGCGGCGGCGGAAGGCGTCCCAGCGCTCGCGCTCGCCGGCATCGAGGGTCCCGGGCCAGTTGCGGGCGCGGTAGCGGCACAGCAGCTCGGGCATGCGCGGGTCGCGGAAATCGAAGGCGCGCGCGCCCAGCTGCGCGGGCGGCGTGGCGCGCACCTCCGCGAACAGCCGCTTGTCGCCGTCCTGCAGGAAGCCGTCATAGAGCGCGGCATCGGCGTCGGCCGCCGGCTGCTCGCGCTGCTGCGCATAGACGCGGCGCAGCTTCTCCGCCAGCTCCGGGCCCGCCTCGCGCAGGCGCGCCGCCCCGGCCGGCGCCCCGCCCCGGGCGCTCGCCCG
>JAEXTE010000224.1 GCA_023453655.1 Pseudomonadota bacterium | reverse complement strand
CGGCATGCCGGCGCTTTCCGCTTTTTCGAGCCGTGCAAATGCAGCGCGCGACGCCGTCCGGCGCCTGCGCCGTGTCGTATCAGGAGTTGGGGTTGCGGCCCACGCCGTGGAATTCGATCCAGCCCATGTAGTGGGCCAGGACCACCAGCAGGATCAGCGCGATCGACAGTGCGATGCGCTTGGTCAGGGCGTTGACGGTGCGCTTGCTCTGGCCCTTGTCGGCGAGCATGTAATACAGCCCCGCGCCCAGGTTCCACAGGATCAGCGCGAGGAAGCCGACCACCACCAGGATTTTCAGCGAATCGTTCATGGCCCGATCCCGCGGCGCGGACTGCGCCCGTCGCCGCCATTATCGCAGGCCGGCGCATGGCGGGCATGACGAAGCGCAGCACGTTCTGGCTGGGCTGGGGCCTGGCGCTGGCGCTGGTGGCGGTGTTCGCCTCGCTCGGGCGCTGGCAGCTCTCACGCATGGACGAAAAGCAGGCGATGCTCGACCAGGTCGCCGCGACGCTGGCCGACCGCCGTCCGCTGCCGCTCGCCGCGGCCGCCGAGCCGGATCGCGCACGCGATTTCGACTGGGCCCAGGGCGAAGGCCGTTTCATCGACGCGCCGGCGGTGCTGCTCGACAACCAGCAGCGCGACGGCCGCCCCGGCGTGCGCGTGTACCGCGCTTTCGCACCCGAGTCCGGTACGCCGCTGCTGGTGGAGCTTGGCTGGCTGCCGCTGCCGGGCGACCGCACCATGCCGGCGCCGGAGCGCATCGACGGCGAGCAGCGCATCCAGGGCCTGCTGGCGCCGCCGCCGTCGGCGGGCCTGGCGCAGGGCCTGTCGGCCGCCACCGCCGGCGGCGACGTGCTGGCCGTGCGCCTCGACGCGCCCAGCCTGCCCGCCCGGCTCGGCCTGGACGCGCTGCCGCCTCGCGTGCTCAAGCTCGATCCCGCCCTGCCGATCGGCCACGCCCGCGACCTCGACGTGCTGCCCAATACCCTGCCGCCGCAGAAGCACCTGGGGTATGCCGTGCAGTGGTTCGGCCTGGCCGCGGCCGCCCTCGTCACCGCCCTCGTCCTGACCGTCCGTTCCCGCCGATGAATGCTCCCGTTTCCCCGCAGCAGCGCGGCCGCAACCGCGGCATGCTGATCCTGGTCGTCGTGGTCTTCCTCGGCAGCGCGATCGTCGCCGGCGCGCTGCGTTTCTCCGGCTGGCGCCCGTCGGGCATGAAGAACCACGGCGAACTGCTCGATCCGCCCGGCGACCTGCGACAGGTGGTGCCCACGCTGCGCGAGGGCGGCGATTACGTGTGGAACCCGGCCGCGCGCACCTGGCGCATCGCGCTGGCCCCGCCGTCCGGCTGCGGCAGCGAATGCGTGCAGCTCTCGCAGCAGCTCGACACCGTCTGGCAGCTGTTCACCCATCGCGCCGACCACGTGCACATCCTCTGGATCGGCACGCCGCCCGTGGGCGTGCAGCGCAACGCCGCCTGGCGCGAACTCGAGCCCTCGCCCGCCCTGCTGGCCGCACTGCCGCGGCGCGACGACCCCGCCGGCACCCCCGTCTACGTGATCGATCCCAACGGCTTCGTGATCCTGCGCTACGCTCCCGGTTTCGATCCGGGCCACCTGCGCACGGACATGGCCCGCCTGCTCAAGCTGCGATGATGTCTTCCCCGTCCCCCAGGCCCTCGCGGCCGCAGGTGTACCGGCACTTCCACCGGATCGCCTGGCTGGCCGTCGTACTCACCTTCGGCGTGATCGTGTTCGGCGCGTTCGTGCGCCTGTCCGACGCCGGACTGAGCTGTCCCGACTGGCCCACCTGCTACGGCCGCGCCACCTGGCCGCAGGCCGCGCAGGAGGTGAGCGACCACGCCGCCAGCGCGATCCGCCCGTTCGAGACGCACAAGGCCTGGCGCGAGCAGGTGCACCGCCACCTCGCGGCCACCTTGGGCGTGCTGGTGCTGGTGCTGGCGCTGCTGGCCGCGCGGCGGCGGCGCCATGGCATCGCCCAGGTGCTGGGCGCCTCGGCGCTGGTGGGCGCGGCAATCCCGCTGTACATGCAGGGCCATATCGTGGCGGCGCTGTCGGTGGCCGCGCTGGGCGAGGGCCTGCTGCTGGTGGCCGCGCTGCGCTGGTCGAACGTGGACCTGGCGCGCGCCGGCGCGCTGACCCTGGCGGTGGTGATCTTCCAGGCCCTGCTGGGCAAGTGGACGGTGACCATGCTGCTCAAGCCGGTGATCGTGATGGGACACCTGCTGGGCGGCATGCTCACCTTCTCGCTGCTCACCTGGATGGCCTGGCGCGCCACCCACCTGCCGATCGTGCTGGCCGATGCCACCGCGCTCCGGCGCTGGGTGATCGCGGCGATCGCGGTGCTGGCGGTGCAGATCGCGCTGGGCGGCTGGGTGAGCGCCAACTACGCGGCGCTGGCCTGCGGCGCCGGCGGCTGGACCACGGCGCAGCCGCACTACATGGACTTCCCGCGCTGCGTGGGGCAGTGGTGGCCGCCCTCGGATTTCAGCGAGGGCTTCGTGCTGTGGCGCGGCGTGGGCGCCGACTACGAGGGCGGCGTGCTCGACGGCGCCTCGCGCATCGCCATCCAGATGGCGCACCGCCTGTTCGCGGTCGTGGCCGCGGCCATGCTGCTGCTGGTCTCGTGGCGCGGGCTGCGCACGCCTGGCCTGCGCGGCTGGGCGGTGGTGCTGGGGCTGCTGACCTGCGCGCAGGTGCTGCTGGGCGTGCTCAACGTCAAGCTGTCGCTTCCGCTGTGGGTGGCGGTGATGCACAACGGCGGCGCCGCGCTGCTGCTGTTCGTGCTGGTCTCGCTGCTGGCGCGCCTGCGGCGACCGGACTAGCCATGCACCTGCGCACCGACAAGCCGTCGCCGGCCGCGCCGTTCGCGGCCTGCCACCCGGGGGCGCGATGAACGCATCGCGTGCCACCTGGCGCCAGTACTGGGCGCTGACCAAGCCGCGCGTGGTCGCGCTGATCGTGTTCACCGCGCTGGTGGGCATGTTCCTGGCCGTGCCCGGCCTGCCGCCGCTGCGCGAAACCGTGTTCGGCCTGCTCGGCATCTGGCTGGCGGCGGCCTCGGCGGCCGCGGTCAACCACCTGATCGACCAGCGCATCGACAAGGTGATGGTGCGCACCGCGGACCGGCCGCTCGCTACCGGCGCGCTGGCGCCGGCGCAGGTGCTGGCGTTCGCGGTGTTTCTCGGCGCGCTGTCGATGGCGACCCTGATCGCGCTGGTCAACCCGCTCACCGCCGCGCTCACCTTCGCCTCGCTGATCGGCTACGCCATCGTCTACACCGGCTTCCTCAAGCGCGCCACGCCGCAGAACATCGTGATCGGCGGCATTGCCGGCGCCGCGCCGCCGCTGCTGGGCTGGGCCGCGGTGACCAACATGCAGGGCCAGTGGGACTGGGCGCACGCGCTGCTGCTGGTGCTGATCATCTTCGTCTGGACGCCGCCGCATTTCTGGGCGCTGGCGATCTTCCGCCGCGAGGACTACCGCCGCGCGCTGGTGCCGATGCTGCCGGTGACCCACGGCGTGGAGTACACGCGCTGGCAGATCCTGCTCTATACCGTGCTGCTGTGCGTGGTGACGGTGCTGCCGGTGGCCGTGGGCATGAGCGGGCTGTTCTACCTCGGCGGCGCGGTGGTGCTGGGCCTGGCCTTCCTCTGGTACGCCTGGCGCCTGCTCGATCCGCCGGACGAACTGTTCGCGATGAAGGTGTTCAACTACTCGGTGGTCTACCTGATGGCGCTGTTCGCCTTCCTGCTGGTCGACCACTGGCTGCTGCCCTGGCTGGACCCGTCGCCGGTGCAGGCGTTCCAGCTGGAGCGGGTGGGCTGAGGGAGGCGGAGGCGTACAGCGCGTGCGCCCCCAGGGGTAGTCCGTTGCGGCCGTCCCCGTCTCCCCGTCGAGCATCCTGCCAAAGCCGTCCACTGGCGCTCCGTACCAGCACGTCATCCTGCGGAAGCAGGCCACATGGTTCTGGCGACGGAAGGATGGAGTCCCGCTTTCGCGGGAATGACGATGTCCGCTGCGATGCCGATGCCCGGGTGCCGGTGTCGTGCCCTCGTTGCCGCGGGAGCGATCTTGGTCGCGAAGCTTTCGCGCGCAAAGCGCGCTCCCACGACAGCGAGCCATGCGCGCTACAGGGTCCCCCACAGCGAAGCGATTCCAGGACAGTGGGAGCGACCTAGGTCGCGAAGAACTTCGCGTGCAAGCGCGCTCCCACAAAGACAGGATGGGCGCGTCTTCGCGCGCTGACGGCTCTCAGGCCGGCCTCGCCCGCTCCGCCACTTCTTCCAGCGTCTCCGGCGTCACCCGCCAGCGTGCGGCGTCCTCGTAGACGAACTCCGCATGCAGCCGCCCGCCGGCACGCCTGAGCTGGATCACGCACACGCTCCACGGCGTCTTGCCGTCGACCTGCGTCGTCTCGCGCAATTCGTCCAGTCGCGCCCCGATCAGCTCCGCCTCCGTCTTCGGCGTGGCCGCCACCGGCGCCTGCCCATCGCGATAGCCGAAGCCCGAGATCCGCCGCGTGCCGTCGCCGTAGTCCGCGATCAGCGCATAGCCGTCCAGGTCGTGGCCGGCGGTGGCGATGTCGCGCAGCAGCAGCTCGCCGATGCCGCGCACCAGGGCGTCGCGGTCAACCGCAGTCACGACGGCTGCCCGATCAGCTTGTCCATCTCGTTGCGCGCGATGCGGTCGAACACCTGGCCTGCCTCGTTCTCGAACACGATCAGGCTGGGATCATAGACCGCCTTGCCGCTGGCCGGATCGATCACCGCATAATCCACGTGCACCTGGTCGGGCCGCGCGCTGCCGTCGGGCGCCAGGCGGATCTCCACGTGCACCTCCATGCCCGTGGCCAGCCAGTCGGCCCACTCCTGCTCCATGCCCGCGTAGACGCGCTGGTTGAAGTGGCCCTGCTGCGGGAACATGTTCACCGGACCGTGTCCGTTGACGAAGCGGTAGGCGATCATGTGGCCGACATCGTCGCCGCTGCCCTTCATCGCATTGTCGGCGCGGAAACGGCCCTGCGCATTGGCTTCGATGCGGTCGGAGTCGCGCCCGCCGCTGCCCGGCTCCCAGGTCAGCACCGCATCGGCCGACACCGGGCGCCCGCTGTCATCGAGCGTCCACACCACTTCGTTGGTCTCGCCGCTGCCGGTCTCGGTGACCACGCCGGTAATGGCAGCGCCTTCCACGTCCTCGCCGATGCGCACCGTCTGCGGCGGCGGCGTGCCGTCGAGCAGCATGCGGTTGTAGGCGGCGCGGTCCGCGCCGGCAGCATCATCCAGCATCGCGGTGTGGCGGATGAAATCTTCGCGTTCGGCGGGATAGGAAGCCGGGCCGCCGTCGCGCGGCGCATCGAACAGCCGGTTCGAACCGGTCATCACCCGCAGCTCGCCATCGGCGGTCATCTCCAGCGACAGGCGCAGGTCCTCGATCGAATCCCGCCCGTTGGCCGCGGCCATCGCACGGAAGCTGGCTTCCATCGGCGTGCCCGCATAGTCGCGCCCGAACACCTCGATGCGCGTGCGCGGCGGGATCGTCGCCGGGTCGAAGGGATTGAGCGCGCGCATCCGCGCCGGCGTGGCGTCCTCGTTGCGCATCGTCGCCTCGAAGCGCAGCGGCACCGCCTGTGCCTCCGCACCCGGCG
>JAEXTE010000218.1 GCA_023453655.1 Pseudomonadota bacterium | reverse complement strand
CCGCTGCTGCGGCCGCCGCCACGCTTGGCGTCCTCGGCGGCGCGCGCCTCGCGCACCTCGCGGTAGATCTGGCCGATGCTGTCGCCGTCCTCGTTGTCGCCGCCATCGACGGCCCTGGCGCGTTCCGGACGCGGCACCGGCACCAGCAGTTCGGCGGTCACCGGCTCGGACGGGATCTTCTGCTCGATGTAGGTCTCGATGTCCGGCAGGCCCATCGCATAGCGCTCGCAGGCGAAGCTGATCGCGTCGCCCTCGGCGCCCAGGCGCGCGGTGCGGCCGATGCGGTGCACGTAGTCCTCGGCGTCGAACGGCAGGTCGTAGTTGTAGACGTGGCTGACGCCGTCGATGTGCAGGCCGCGCGCGGCCACGTCGGTGGCGACCAGGATCTCGAGCTGGCCGGCCTGGAACTTCTTCAGCAGCGATTCGCGCTTCTTCTGCGGCACGTCCCCGGACAGGACGCCGACGCGGTAGCCGGCGCGCTCCAGCGCGCGCGCCACGCGCTCGACGAAGGCCTTGGTGTTGACGAACACCATCGTGCGCGCGCCCTCGCTGCGCGAGAGCAGGCCCAGCAGCAGCGGCAGCTTCTCCTCGTCGGAGGGGTAGTACAGCTTCTGGCGCACCCGCGCGGCGGTGATCGTCTCGGCCTCGACGACGATCTTCTCCGGCTCGTTCATGTGCTCGTAGGCGAGTTCGAGCACGCGGTGGCTCAACGTGGCCGAGAACAGCAGGGTCTGGCGCTCGGTGCGGGCCGGCATGCGGCGCAGCAGGAAACGGATGTCCTTGATGAAGCCGAGGTCGAACATGCGGTCGGCCTCGTCCAGCACGCACATCTCGCAGGCGTGCAGGGACACCACCTTGTGCTGCTTGACGTAGTCGATCAGGCGGCCCGGGGTGGCGATGATGACGTCGGCGCCGGCCTGCAGCAGGGCGCGCTGCTTGTCGTAGTCGACGCCGCCGTAGACCAGGGCGAACTTCAGGCCCAGCTCCGGCGCGAGCTTCATCGCGTCCTTGTGGATCTGGATGGCCCGCTCGCGGGTGGGCGCTAGGATCAGCGCGCGCGGATCCTCGGGCTTGCGCTCGGCCAGGGCGGGCCTCGACAGCAGGCGGTTGATGACGGTGACCAGGAAGGCCAGGGTCTGGCCGGTGCCGGGCTGGGCCTGGCCGGCGACGTCGCGCCCGGCCAGGGTGATCGGCAGGGTCAGCGCCTGGATCGGAGTGCAGCGGGTGAATCCCGCGGACTCGAGGCCGGCCAGCAGGGCCGGATGCAGTTCGAAGCTGGAGAAGGTGACGTCGGTAAGTGGCTTGTCGCTCATGTATGGGATCTTGAGTGCGGCGCCAGGGCGTGCGTGGCTCGAAGCGGCTCCCGGTCCGCTTGCGTCGGCGCAATGCGGGGGGCTGTCCCGCATACCGGCGACCCAAACGGGCAGGGAAGTCGTTCAAGCTGCATGACACGCTCTGGCGCTTGCGTGGGTGGCGCCCGCATCGCAGACTGCCTTGGAACGGGACGGCGCCGGAGCGCGGTCCCGGGGGCTCGCGGACCATGGGCTCGTGGGGTGCCCGGCGTTCCCGGCCCGGGCGTCCCGGGCGGGAGGCCCTTGAATCGGGCCGCGAATCGCCCAAGTTTACCATCCATCCCCGCAGCCGCCCGCCGGCCGCCCCCTTTCCCTTCAGGAGCCTTCCGTGAGCGAACACGTCATCCATGCCAGCGACGCCGACTTCGATGCCGCCGTGCTGCAGTCCGCCGAGCCGGTGCTGGTCGATTTCTGGGCGCCCTGGTGCGGACCGTGCAAGATGATCGCGCCGGCCCTGGACGAACTCGCCGACGAGTACGCCGGCAAGGTCAAGATCGCCAAGGTCAACGTGGACGAGAACCGCGCCACGGCCCTGAAGTACCACGTGCGCTCGATCCCGATGCTGCTGCTGTTCAAGGACGGCCAGGTGCAGGCCACCCAGATCGGCGCGGTGGGCAAGGCCCAGCTGGCGCAGATGATCGACAAGGCGGTCTGAGCACCGCCCGGGGCCCCGGCCCCTTCGCCGGCCTGACGCCGGCATCACGCGGCCACGCCCAAGCTGTGGCCGCAGCTTCGAACGCGCGCATGCGGCGCCCGCCGCATGAACGCCACGCCGGCGGCCTGCTTGCCGGCGGCCCGCCGCAGGTGGTAGTTTGCCTGCATCCGGCGTGGAATTCGGCGCCGCACCCCGTCTGCAGGATCCCCTTCCGACATCCCCGCCCCCTTACGGGCGCTCGCACCGAGCGAGGAATTCGCACTTGTCCGACAACACCCCCGACGCCGGCGACACCGTCGCCAAGCGCGTGCGCAAGACGGCCGCGCGCACTACGAAGAAGGTCGTCAAGTCCGCCGACGCGGACACGCCCAACCTGTTCGAGTCCAGCCCCGCTCCCTCCGCGCCGCGGGCCGAACCGCGGCAGGACGCGCCCGTGCAGCAGGAGGCCCGGCCCGCGCCGGCCGCCGAAACCGGCTCCAGCCAGTCCGCACCCGCGCAGGGCGGCGGCGAGGCGGCAC
>JAEXTE010000159.1 GCA_023453655.1 Pseudomonadota bacterium | reverse complement strand
CGGGGGAAGGTGCCCGGAGGGCGGATGGGGGGCTTGGCTTTGGCTTTACGGCCAACCTTCAGCGCCGGGAACGGCCCTCATCCCAACCCTTCTCCCGCTTGCGGGAGAAGGGCATTCAACGTCAAGCGCGCTTGTCCAGCGGTACGAAGGTCTGGTCTTCCGGGCCGGTGTAGTTCGCGCTCGGACGGATGATCTTGCCGTCGATGCGCTGCTCGATGATGTGCGCGCTCCAGCCCGAGGTGCGCGAGATCACGAACAGCGGGGTGAACATGTCGGTCGGCACGCCCATCACGTGGTAGCTGACCGCGCTGAACCAGTCGAGGTTGGGGAACATCTTCTTGATGTCCCACATCACCGTTTCCAGGCGCTCGGCGATGTCGTACATCTTGGTGCTGCCCGCTTCCTCGGACAGCTCCTTCGCCACCTGCTTGATCACCTTGTTGCGCGGATCGGACACGGTGTAGACCGGGTGGCCGAAGCCGATCACCACTTCCTTGCGCTCCACCCGCGCACGGATGTCCGCTTCCGCCTCGTCCGGGGTGTCGTAGCGCTTCTGGATCTCGAACGCCACCTCGTTGGCGCCACCATGCTTGGGGCCGCGCAGCGCGCCGATGCCGCCGCAGATGGCCGAGTACATGTCCGAACCGGTGCCGGCGACGACGCGGCAGGTGAAGGTGGACGCGTTGAACTCGTGCTCGGCGTACAGGATCAGCGAGGTGTGCATCGCGCGCACCCAGCTCTCCTTCGGCTTCTGCCCGTGCAGCAGGTGCAGGAAGTGGCCGCCGATCGAATCGTCGTCGGTCTCCACCTCGATGCGCTTGCCGTTGTAGGCGTAGTGGTACCAGTACAGCAGCATCGAACCCAGCGAGGCCATCAGCTTGTCGGCGATGTCGCGCGCGCCCGGGTGGTTGTGGTCCGCCGATTCGGGCTTGACGCAGCCGAGCACCGACACGCCGGTGCGCATCACGTCCATCGGATGGCTCGACGGCGGCAGCTGCTCCAGCGCCACCTTCACCGCCGCCGGCAGGCCGCGCAGCGCCTTGAGCTTCGTCTTGTACGCGGCCAGCTCGGCGCGGTTGGGCAGCTTGCCGTGGACCAGCAGGTGCGCGATTTCCTCGAACTCGGAGGTGGTCGCCAGGTCGAGGATGTCGTAGCCGCGGTAGGCCAGGGCGTTGCCGGTGCGGCCGACGGTGCACAGCGCGGTGTTACCCGCGGCGGTGCCGCTCAGGGCGACGGACTTCTTGGGTTTGAAACCGGTGGCGGCGGGGGTGGCTTCGCTCATGGGCGGATCTCCTGGACTGCGTCAGCTGGTTGCGGTGGCGGCGCCTGTGGCGCGCCTCGTGTCCGTGCGGCGACGGACCTTGCGTTGGATGGATGGAAGCGGCTGCGCCGCGACCGCACGCGCCGGAGGCAGCCGGCGGGGCAGGATCCCCCGTCCGGTCCGCCGGCCGACCACGGCCGCCGGACGACTCATTTCTTCGCGAACAGCGCGTCGAGCTTCTGTTCGAAGGCGTGGTAGCCGATGCGCTCGTACAGCTCCTCGCGCGTCTGCATCAGGTCGACCACCGATTTCTGGTGGCCGTCGCGGCGGATCGCCTCGTACACGGTCTCGGCGGCCTTGTTCATGGCGCGGAACGCCGACAGCGGATACAGCTGGATGGCCACACCGGCCGAAGCCAGCTCCTCGCGGGTGAACAACGGGGTCTTGCCGAACTCGGTGATGTTGGCCAGCACCGGCACCTGCACCGCATCGACGAACTTCCGGTAGGTGTCGAGATCATAGGCGGCCTCGGCGAAGATGCCGTCGGCGCCGGCCTCGACGCAGGCGATGGCGCGCTCGATCGCGGCGTCCACGCCGTCGACCTGGATCGCGTCGGTGCGCGCGATCAGGAAGAAGTCCGGATCGGTCTTCGCATCGGCCGCGGCCTTGACCCGGTCGACCATCTCGCCCTGCGACACGATCTCCTTGCCGGGGCGGTGCCCGCAGCGCTTCGCGCCGACCTGGTCCTCGATATGGCAGGCGGCCGCGCCGGCCTTGATCAGCGACTTGATCGTGCGCTCGATGTTGAAGGCGCTGGGCCCGAAGCCGGTGTCGATGTCGACCATCAGCGGCAGGTCGCAGACGTCGGTGATGCGGCGCACGTCGATCAGCACGTCCTCGAGCGTGTTGATGCCGAGGTCCGGCAAGCCCAGCGAACCCGCGGCGACGCCGCCGCCGGACAGGTAGATCGCGCGGTAGCCGGCGCGCCTGGCGAGCAGGGCGTGGTTGGCGTTGATCGCGCCGATCACCTGCAGCGGCGATTCGGCGGCGAGGGCGGCGCGGAAGCGCGCGCCGGCGGACTGGGAGGAAGCGGAGCTGGACATGGCGGCCTGGGGCATGGCGGCGGGGATTTCCCGGTGGACCGCAATGTGGCACTCTTCCTCGGGTTGATCAATCTTGATTGAACGGATCAAGCTGAAGCCATGACCCAGCCCGGCCCCGCCGACGGCGACCTGATTGCGGCCCCCCAGGCCTGCGCCCTGCTCGGGATCAGCCCGGCCACGCTGTACGCCTACGTCAGCCGCGGGCTGATCGAGTCGCGCCCCGGGCCCGACCACCGCAGTCGCGTCTATCTGCGGCGCGACATCGAGCGCCTGGCGCAGCGCAAGAAGGCCGGGCGCGGCGCGGCGCGGGGCGCGGCACAGAGCCTCGACCGCGGCCTGCCGGTGATGGAAACCGCGATCTCGCTGATCCGCCCCGACAGCCCCTACTACCGTGGCCGCGCGGCGGTCGGCATGGTGCGCGCCGGCGCCACGCTCGAGGACGCCGCGCGCCTGCTCTGGGACTGCGGCGACAGCGATCCCTTTGCCGGACTCGACGTCGAGGGCTGGCCGGCGCGGGTCGCGCCGATCGCGACCGACGCCTCGCTGCCGCCGCTCAAGCGGGCGATGGCGTCGATCCCGCTGCTGGCGGTGGACCAGCGCGATTCGCTCAATGCCGCGCCCGCCGCGCGCCGCCGCATCGCCGCGACCCTGCTGCGCCAGAACGCCGCCCTGCTGGTGGCCGGCGCCCCGGACGCGCGGCCGGTGCACCGGGTGCTTGCCGACGCCTGGCGCCCGGGCGACGAGGCTTTCGCCGACCTGGTGCGCGCGGCCCTGGTGCTGTGCGCAGACCACGAACTCAACGTGTCGGCCTTCGCCGCGCGCGTGGTGGCCTCCACCGGCGCGCACCTGCATGGCACGGTCTGCGCGGGGCTGTCGGCGCTGTCCGGACCACGCCACGGCGGCGCCACCGCGCGCGCCTACGCGCTGATCGCCGATGCCGCCGGCGCCCGCTCGACGTCCGCCTTCATCGGCGAGCGCTGGCGCCGCGGCGACGAACTTCCCGGCTTCCACCACGTGCTGTATCCCGACGGCGACCCGCGCGGCGCCGAAGTGCTGGCGATGCTGCGCCGGTACCGCGCCGGCGATCCGCGCATGGCCCATGTCGATGCGCTGGTGCAGGCCGCGGCCGAGACCAGCGGCCGGCTGCCCAACATCGACGGCATGCTGGCCGCGATCTGCTACGTGCACGGCCTGCCCGAGACGCCGGCGCTGGTGATGTTTGCCGCAGGGCGGCTCGCCGGCTGGCTGGCGCACGCGCAGGAGCAGCAGGCCGCGGACCGCCTGATCCGGCCGCGCGCGCAGTACAACGGGGTGCTGCCGGAGAGCGGAGCAGACGCCTGAGCGTCGCGGGACCGGAGGGCGGCTGCGTCCCGATGGCCGGCGTGCCAGCCGCCGCTGTTGCCGGGGCGGCGGCCGGCGGATTCCAGCGCAGCCGTCGCTGCCCTGGACGCTTGCCGTCCGCCGCGTCGGCCAGGGGGCGGACTGCCGGAGTGGCATCCGATGTGAAAACTCCGTCGAGGTTCAGCCGCTGTCCCGCATCCTGCCCGGCTGCCGGGTCCGCCGGACCCGTCTTCCCCGCCCATGACCGACTCCAACGACGCCATCGCCGTGCGCTTCGACGCCGTCCGCCTCGACCGGGGCGGTCGCACGATCCTGTCCGGCATCGACCTGGCCGTGCCGCGCGGCAGCGTCACCGCCGTGCTCGGACCCTCGGGCAGCGGCAAGTCGACCCTGTTGGCCGCGCTCACCGGCGAGCTCGTGCCCGCGGCCGGACGCGTCGAGGTGTTCGGCCAGGCGGTGCCGCAGCGCCAGCGCGCGCTGCTGGAGCTGCGCAAGTCGATCGGGGTGCTGCTGCAGGGCAACGGCCTGCTCACCGACCTCACCGCTGCGGAGAACGTGGCGCTGCCCCTGCGCGCGCATACGAGGCTGCCGCGCGAGGTGATCGACCGCCTGGTGGAGATGAAGCTGCACGCGGTGGGCCTGCGCTCCGCGGCCGACCTGTATCCGCGCGAGCTGTCCGGCGGCATGGCACGGCGCGTGGCCCTGGCGCGCGCGATCGCGCTCGACCCGCCGCTGATGGTCTACGACGAGCCGCTGACCGGCCTCGACCCGATCGCGTCCGGCGTGATCATGAACCTGGTCTCCGAGCTCAACGACCGGCTGGGCCTGACCAGCATCATCGTCACCCACCACGTGCACGAGACCCTGCCGATCTGCGACCACGCGGTGGTGATCGCCAACGGCGGCATCGTGTTTTCGGGCACGCCCGGGCAGCTGCAGGCCAGCGCCGACCCGCTGGTGGGCCAGTTCCTGCGCGGCGAGCCCGACGGCCCCATCGCCTTCGACAGCGCGCGGCGCACGGAGGCGGCGTGAACGCGACCGGCACGTGTCCTTGCGTCGGGCTGGCCCCCCACCCGGCCCCCCCCCGCGCGCAGGGGGAGGAGATGCGCTTGCGCTCCATGGCCGGCAAGCGGAGCCCGGGGCCCGGTGTTCGCTTCACCAGGCAGCGGCGGGGGGACGCGATGCGCCTTCGCTCCATGGCCGGCAAGTGGGGGCCGGGGCCCCGTCTTCCCTCTACCGAGCAGCGGTGGGGGAGCGCGATGCGCCTTTGCTCCCTCCCCCGCTGCGCGGGGGAGGGCTGGGGTGGGGGTGCATCGGCCGCCACGTTCC